>JBOHYV010000050.1:0-10297 GCA_050738135.1 Rhodanobacteraceae bacterium
GGGGCCAGTAACACGGCGCCATGCCGGGCCACGCGCTCGCCAACGTGTAGCCCGGATGCAGCCGCGCCTGCTCGTGGCAGACGGCGGCGCAATCCGGGATCGTCGGCAAAGAAGTTCCCGGATTCCACTTCGCTCCATCCGGGCTACCAACTGAAAGCCGGGGATCGGTAACACGGCGCCATGCCGGACCGTCCGCTCGCCAATGCGTAGCCCGGATGCGGCCGCGCCTGCTTGTGGCAGGCGGCGGCGCAATCCGGGATCGTCGATAAAAGAAGTTCCCGGATTCCACTTCGCTCCATCCGGGCTACCTGAAAACCGGGGCCGGATCCGGAGAGGCGCGGGTCGGGGTGAGCGCTCGGCGAGCCCGAATGCGCGCGAACAGAGGTTCGTTTTCGCGAACTAGTTGCGTACCCGCACGCCGTGGTCCCAATGCAGGATTTTGTTGCTCTTCGGCAGTGGCGCCCCGGGCGCCTGCTCCACCGATACGCCGTATTTCCAGCTTGGCGGGCAGATTGCGATATAGCGGGCGAAGCCGCCGGTGCCGCCCTTGAACTTCGGAAAGCCGATCTCGATCAGGCAACCGGTCGGCGGCACCTTGTCCAGATTGGCGACGCCTTCGGCCTGGGTGTAGCCATGGTGCATGATCCAGCTTTCGCCTTCCAGCGTGGGGGTGTCGTCGGTGTCGAGCGGTTCGTGCCCGTGAAACAGGATGTGGCGCTTCAGGTACAGAAACTTGATGGCGGCCAGCGACACCCCCGGAAAAACCTTTTCTTGTGCAAGTGCCGGGTCGGGCCACTTCTTCGACCAGTCGGAGCGCACCATGACCACCGAACCGACTGGAATCCGGCCGTATTTCGCTTCCCAGCGTTTGATGTCGGACACCTGCAGCGCATAGCCGGGATCCTTTGCAACTTGTTTCACGATGGAGATCACCACCAGTGGCCGAACGGCGTAGGTGGGTGGCAGTTCGTCGATGGACGGGTATTCCGGCGCCCAGTGGGCCGGCGGGTCGAGCTGGGTGCCGAGCTGGTCGGTGGCCAGTTCGTAGCGGGTCGCCGCGAAGCCGTTCTTTGCGTAGGTGTACGGTTCGCCCGTTTTCGGATCCAGCGCGGGGCCGAAGCTGGATTTGCCGAACCCGTGCCACACGGGAATCGAGGGCGTGATGGTGTGGGTCAGGTCGATGTACTTGGCGTGCACAAGCACACGCGAATAGAACGCCCACAGATTGCTCACAGTCGACATCGGGTGTTTCGCTGTCGAGGCGACCGTTGGCGAAACCGCCGGTCCGGTGGCGGTGGCGGCGTGGATGCCAGGCGCCGAAGCGAGCGCGGCGAGCGCGAAGACAAGCACCAATGAGCGTCGCATCGTTTTGCCCTCCTGCGTGTCCCTGCGGGGCATACGATGTCACGGAAGCAGCCCGGCAACAACGGAGCGGCGCCGGGGCGTCGCGGTCGCGCCGCACGGCACGGTCGGAACGCGCCCGGCTGGTATGCTTCCGTCGTCTGTGGAACAAGCCAGCGTATCGAGATGGCAGAACCTATCCGGCTCGGGATCAACGGCGCCGACGGCCGCATGGGGCGGTCGCTGCAGGCACTGCTGCGCGACGATGCACGTTTTGCGCTGGTCGCGTGCGTACACGCGTCCGCGGATTGGGCGAAGGTACCGAAGCTGGAGGTGGTGATCGATTTCAGCACCCCCGCGGGTTTCGATGCCGCGTCGGCGCACTGCGAGTCGCACGGTGTGGCATTGGTCAGCGGTACGACGGGTCTCGGCACGGCGCAGCGCGAAGCGTTGGGCGACGCCGCACGCGTGGTCCCGGTCCTTCACGCCGCCAACTTCAGCCTCGGTATCGCGGTATTGACGAAGTTGTTGCGCGAAGCCGCGGCGAGCTTGCCGGAATGGGACCTGGAAATCATTGAAGCCCACCATGCGCGCAAGCTCGATGCACCATCCGGCACGGCGCTGGCGCTGGGACGTGCAGTCGCCGAGGCGCGCGGACAGGAGCTTGACAAGGTTGCCGTGCTGTCGCGCGAGGGACACATCGGCGCCCGTGCGACGGGTGCGATCGGTTTCGCGTCGATCCGCGCCGGCGACATCGCCGGCGAGCACACCGCGATGCTTGCGACTTCCGGCGAACGTCTTGAACTCTCGCATCGTGCCACCGACCGTGCAATCTTCGCGCGCGGCGCATTGCACGCCGCGGCGTGGATTGCAGGTCAGCCGCCCGGCGCCTATTCGCTGGATGATCTGCTGCCGGATAACTGACAGTGCGCCCCTTCGCTACGAAGGGGCCGCGCGACCGCAGCGATTGCGAGGGGATGCCAAACGTCGGCTACAGCGTCCTTCCGATGCTGCATAGTCGCACCCCGGGCATTCGCTTCGCTTCCGCCGCCGTCTCGAACGGGCGATCTTGAGATCAACCCCGATGCGCAGCGTTGCGGTCTCGGTCGGCGCCGAATTTCCGGTCCAGTCCGCCGGCGATCTTCTTGAAGAAGCGCGTGGCAGTGCCGCGTTGGGTCTTGCGCAGCTTCTCTTCCTCGCTGGTCAGCCATGCAACCTGGATGACGCGGCGTTCGCCTTCGTAGGGCAGGTGCCCGTGGAAGGAATTGCCGGCGCGTTTGAAGATCACGAATTCGCCGTACAGCGGTTTCACTTCCGGCGCGATCGAGGCGTCGATATCGTCGATCTTCGAGAGGAAGCGCAAACACCCGTCGCTGGTGTCGTGCCAGCTGGAATTGAGGTACAACAGCGCGGACGCTACTTTCGATTTGCTGTCGGTATGGATGGTGCCATGGCGTTTGTTCAGGCTGCGACAGATCGTCACCAGGGTCGGGTACTGCCCCAGGTTTTCGATGCCCAGTTTGGCGCCGACCGCGCTGGCGAATTCCGGCGAGGTCAGCACCCCAACCAGCGTGTGGATCGATTCACCGCATTCCTTCTCGTCGTAGGGAAAGAAACCCGCACCGGTGTACCTGGGGAAATCACGCTCGAGATCGACGCGCGATTCTTCCGGAAGCTGGCCGTGTGCGATCAGGAACGGAAACGGGTCGTTGCGGATCAACGTGTCCGGACGGTCGAGGCGGGCGGGATCGAGCAGGATTGCAGCCGGCATGGGTTCGTCCTTGTGGTGTGCGGATTGTATCGCTGCTGCGCCATGAATACGGAGCGCGAACCTGCTAACATCGCACCTTGCCCGAAAACGTTGCCCACAGACCCGCTTTGCGTGGCCTGCGGGTGACCCTGTATCCGGAATCCGCCCATGTCGATGCCAGCCTTGCTCGCCCTTGCCGATGGAACGCTGTTTCACGGCGAGGCCGTCGGGGCGGCGGGTTCCACGGCTGGCGAAGTGGTGTTCAACACGGCGATGACCGGCTATCAGGAAATCCTGACCGATCCATCCTACGCGCAACAGATCGTGACCCTGACCGCCCCGCATGTCGGCAACACGGGCTGCAATCCGGTCGACGAAGAGTCAGGCAAGGTACAAGTTGCCGGGTTGATCGTGCGCGACGTGCCGAGGCTCGCATCCAACTGGCGCAGCCACGAATCGCTGCCAGACTACCTGGTGCGCCACGGCATCGTCGCGATCGCCGGCATCGACACGCGCAAATTGACGCGCATCCTGCGCGACAAGGGTGCGCAGCACGGTTGCATCGTCGCCGGCGAGTCGATCGATGTCGATGACGCCATCGTAAAGGCGCGTGCTTTTCCCGGGTTGAATGGTGTCGATCTCGCCAGGGTGGTCAGCATCCGCGCACGCAAATCGTGGCAGGAAGGCGGCTATGACCTCGACGCGCAGTCGTTCCGCAGGCCGGCGGCGAAGTTCAAGGTCGTCGCATACGACTATGGCGTGAAGACCAATATCCTGCGCCTGCTCAGGGAGCAGGATTGCGAGGTCACGCTGGTGCCGGCACAGACGCCGGCTGCCGATGTGCTCGCGATGCAGCCGAACGGCGTGTGCCTCTCGAATGGTCCCGGCGACCCGGCTGCCTGTGATTACGCCATCGAGGCGACCTGTGAATTCCTGGATGCCAGGATTCCATTGTTCGGCATCTGCCTCGGTCATCAGTTGATGGCCCTGGCGCTCGGCGCGAAGACATTGAAAATGCCGTTCGGTCATCACGGCGCCAATCACCCGGTCAAGGACCTGGACGACGGCCGCGTGCTGATTACCAGCCAGAACCACGGCTTTGCGGTGGACCCGGCGACGCTGCCCTCCAACGCGCGCACCACCCATGTCTCGTTGTTCGACGGTTCGCTGCAGGGCTTCGCGCTCGCGGATCGTCCCGCGTTCTGCTTTCAGGGGCACCCGGAAGCGAGCCCGGGGCCGCGTGACATTGCTTATTTGTTCGCGCGCTTCGCGAAGTTGATGCGGGACTCCTCCGGCCGGGACCGGGGACCGGGGACCGGGGACCGGAGCGCCGGGAGTTCATCGTGACTGTCACGCATTTTCGCGAACTGAATGTCTGGCAAGCTGCCATGCGGCTGGCAAAGGCGATTTATACGCTCACCGCCGCGTTTCCACGTGAGGAACGCTTTGGCCTTGCCGCTCAGATGCAGCGGGCGGCGGTGTCCATTCCTTCCAATATTGCGGAAGGAAACGCCAGGCATTCTCGTCGGGATTACGCCCGATTCGTCTCCATGGCATCCGGCTCGACCGCTGAATTGCAAACCCAGTTGCTGCTTACCAAAGATCTGGAGTTTGCCGATCCCGCGGAGATCGCGCATGGCCTTGAGTTGTGCGAGCAGGTGAGCAAAATGTTGTACCGGCTTCAACAGTCATTGTTGCGCGACGCCGAAGGCCGGTCCCCGGTCCCCGGTCCCGAGTCCCGGATTTCAGAAAGCGCCGAGGAATACCTGTAATGCCCCGCCGCACCGACATCAAGACCATCCTGATCATCGGCGCCGGCCCGATCGTGATCGGCCAGGCCTGCGAGTTCGACTACTCGGGCGCACAGGCGTGCAAGGCGCTGCGCGAGGAAGGCTATCGGGTGGTGCTGGTCAATTCGAATCCGGCCACGATCATGACCGATCCCGAGATGGCCGACCGGGTTTACATCGAGCCGATTAACTGGCGCACCGTCGAAAAAATCATCGAAAAGGAAAAACCCGACGCGCTGCTGCCCACGATGGGTGGGCAGACTGCGCTCAACTGCGCGCTCGAACTGGCGGACCATGGGGTACTGGAAAAGCATGGCGTCGAAATGATCGGCGCCTCACGCGACGCGATCCGGATGGCCGAAGATCGCGAGCTGTTCCGCAATGCGATGGACGAGATCGGACTAACCTCTCCGAGGTCTGCGATCGCGCGTTCGCTGGAAGAAGCACGCGCGGGGCAGGTCGCGCTGGGTTATCCCTGTATCGTGCGGCCCTCGTTCACGCTCGGCGGTACGGGCGGCGGCATTGCCTACAACGTCGAGGAATTCGAACAAATCATCGCGCGCGGGCTGGAGCTGTCACCCGTGCACGAGGTGCTGATCGACGAATCGGTGCTGGGTTGGAAGGAATTCGAGATGGAAGTTGTTCGCGACCGCGCGGACAACTGCATCATCGTGTGCGCGATCGAGAACGTCGATCCGATGGGGGTGCATACGGGCGACTCCATCACCGTGGCGCCGGCATTGACGCTGACCGACAAGGAATACCAGCGTCTGCGCGACGCGAGCATCGCGGTGCTGCGCAAGATCGGCGTCGATACCGGCGGCAGCAACGTGCAGTTCGGCGTCAATCCCGCGGATGGCCGGGTGGTGGTGATCGAGATGAATCCGCGCGTGTCGCGTTCGTCGGCGCTCGCGTCCAAGGCCACCGGGTTTCCGATCGCGAAAGTTGCCGCCAAGCTTGCGGTGGGTTACACGCTGGATGAACTCAAGAACGAGATCACCGGTGGCAAGACACCGGCGTCATTCGAACCGAGCATCGATTACATCGTCACCAAGGTTCCGCGCTTCGCATTCGAGAAATTCCCCGCGGCCGATCCGCACCTGACCACGCAAATGAAATCCGTGGGCGAGGTGATGGCGATCGGGCGCACCTTCGCGGAGTCGTTGCAGAAGGCGCTGCGCGGCCTCGAGACCGGTCACGACGGGCTGAACGCGGGCGGCATCGACTGGAACACTTCGGAAGGCATGGAATCGCTGAAGCGCGAGTTGCGCCAGCCGGGCCCGGAGCGCATCTTTCAAGTCGGCGATGCTTTCCGGGCGGGACTGTCGCTGGCGGAGGTCCACGATCTTTGCAAGATCGACCCGTGGTTCCTCGCCGCCATCGAGGACATCGTCGCGGCGGAGGCCGATGTGCGTGCCGGCGGCATGCGTGTGCTGGATGCCGTGCGGATGCGCGAGCTGAAGCGCCTGGGTTTTTCCGATTCCCGACTTGCCGGGCTGCTGGATTCCGACGAACGCGCGGTGCGGCATCTGCGCCACACGCTGGGCGTGCGCCCGGTGTACAAGCGCGTGGATTCCTGCGCGGCCGAGTTCGCCACCAGCACCGCGTACATGTATTCGACATACGAGGAGGAATGCGAGTCGAATCCCACCGATCGCAAGAAGATCATGGTGCTGGGCGGCGGGCCGAACCGGATCGGGCAGGGCATCGAGTTCGACTATTGCTGCGTGCACGCTGCGTTGGCGATGCGCGAGGACGGCTTCGAAACCATCATGGTGAACTGCAATCCGGAAACGGTGTCCACCGACTATGACACTTCGGATCGCCTGTATTTCGAACCGGTGACGCTGGAAGATGTGCTGGAAATCGTGGACAAGGAAAAGCCGACCGGCGTGATCGTGCAGTACGGCGGGCAGACGCCGCTGAAGCTTGCACGCGCGCTGGAAGCCGCGGGCGTGCCGATCATCGGAACTTCGTCGGACTCGATCGACCTGGCCGAGGATCGCGAACGATTCCGGCAATGCATCGAGAAACTCGGCCTGAAGCAGCCGCCCAATCGCATCGCGCACACCGCCGAGGAAGCGATGGTGCTGGCGCGCGAGCTTGGCTATCCGCTGATCGTGCGCCCGAGCTATGTCCTGGGCGGCCGCGCAATGGAAGTGGTGCACGCGGACGACGATCTCGCGCGCTACATCCGGGCCGCGGTGCGGGTGTCGGACAAATCGCCGGTGCTGCTCGATCGTTTCCTTGACAACGCGGTGGAAGTGGACGTGGACGTGATCGCCGACGCCGATGGCAAGGTGCTGATCGGCGGCATCATGCAGCACATCGAGGAGGCCGGTGTGCATTCCGGTGATTCTTCGTGCTCGCTGCCGCCGTATTCGTTGTCGCCGGCGATCCAGGACGAATTGCGCCGACAGGTGACCTTGCTTGCGCGTGAACTCGGTGTGGTCGGATTGATGAACACCCAGTTCGCGATCCAGGGCGATGACGTTTACATCCTCGAGGTGAATCCGCGGGCGTCGCGCACGGTCCCGTTCGTGTCCAAGGCCACCGGCCGTCCGCTGGCCAGGATCGCGGCACGTTGCATGGCCGGCACGACACTGGCCGAGCAGGGCGCGACGGTTGAGCGCGTCCCGCATTACTGGGCGGTGAAGGAAGCGATCTTCCCGTTTCTCAAGTTTTCCAACGTCGATCCGATCCTTGGTCCCGAGATGCGTTCGACCGGGGAAGTGATGGGGGTGGGCCGCAGCTTCGGCGAAGCGTTCGCGCGCGGTCACGAAGCCGCGCATATCGCGGCTCCCGCGGCCGGCAGCAAGGTTTTCCTGTCGGTGCGTGATGCGGACAAGCCACGGTTGCTGGGCGTTGCGCGCGACCTGGTCCAGCGTGGATTCGCGCTGATCGCGACCGGGGGCACCTGCGCCTACCTGCGCGAACGCGGCGTCGGGTGCGAACGGATCAACAAGGTGCTCGAAGGTCGCCCGCACATCGTCGATGCAATCAAGAACGGCGAGATTGCCTACATCGTCAACACCACCGAAGGGCGTCAGGCGATCGCCGATTCGTTTTCGATCCGGCGCTCGGCGCTGCAGCAACACGTGACGTATTCGACCACCGTCGCGGGCGCGGCAGCGCTGCTGCACTCGCTGGACTTTCGCGAAGACGCGACGGTCATCAGCCTGCAGGAACTGCATGCAGAACTGGACCGGCGCGCAGCAAGCGACACCGAAACCAGCGCCGCCGCGGCATAGCGCGGCGCCTCCAACCCATCCCCCGGATCGACGCGGTCGCGAAGACCGTACCGTTACGCAACCCAAGGAGTCCCGCATATGCAGCGAGCCCCCATGACCAAAGCCGGTTCCGAGCGCCTGCGCGCGGAGCTGGAGCGCCTGAAATCCAGCGAGCGACCGAAGGTCATTGCCGCGATCGCGGAAGCGCGCTCGCATGGCGACCTGAGCGAGAACGCCGAGTACCATGCCGCGCGCGAACAGCAGGGTTTCATCGAGGGCCGCATCCAGCGCATCGAGGCGGCCCTCTCGACTGCCCAGATCATCGATCCCACGACGTTGAATCCCGGGGGCAAGGTGGTATTCGGCGCGGTGGTGGAACTGGAGGAGGCGGACAGCGGCGATACCGTCACTTACCAGATCGTCGGCGATATCGAAGCCGACATCAAGCAGGGACTGATCGCGGTGTCTTCGCCGATCGCGCGCGCGATGATCGGCAAGAACGAGGGCGACAGTTTCGGCTTCAGCGCGCCGGCTGGCGAACGCAATTATGAAATCGTGGGCGTGCGCTACGCGTGATCGCGGCGCGCAACCACGTCGCGGGACGTCGCGATCGTCCGAGGCTGGCGGGCTGCGACCAAACGGAAGCCGTCATGGCATGAGCACGCTGCATATCCTGATGCCTTCGTTGGCGGGCATGGATGACGTGCCGGTGCTGCGTCACTGGCTCGCGCACGGCGACCGCCTGCCCAGCCTTGCGAATGCGCGTGGAGCGGTTCTGCGCGCATGCTTTCGTTTTCCCGGTGATGCGCTGCCCACGGCCGCGCTGCGCCACCACTGCCATGCCGGTGATGCGACCAGCGGAACCTGGCTGTGCGCGGATCCTGCGTGGGTGCGCAGCGAGGCGACCGGCGCGCGATTGATGGCGTGCCCGGTCGATGACGTGTCTGCGACCGAAGCCGCGGCACTTGCCGCAGTGCTGCGGCCGACATTCGGCGACGCCGGTGTCCCGCTTGCGGTCGATACGCCATCAGCGTGGTGCGTGCGTCTGGAACGCGGTACGCCATTGGGCGGTTTCACGGACCCGGTCGGGGCATTGGGCACCAGCCTCCTCGATTGCCTCCCGACCGCCGAGGCCGGTCGCAAGTGGCGACACCTTTTCAACGAAGTCCAGATTGCGCTGCATGCACATCCGGTGAATGCCGCACGCGCTGCAGCGGGCAAGCGGCCGATCAACGCGCTGTGGTTCTGGGGCGCAGGGTCGCTGCCGGAATCGGTCGGGAGCGAGCTGCGATGCATTGCAAGCAACGATGATGTATTGCGTGGATTGGCGAAGCTGGCGGGCGCGGCTTGCGTCGAGCCCTTGCCGGATGCGCTGGAAGCGGCACATGGCGGCCGCGATGCGCTGCTCGACCTGGATGCGGCCGGCTCCGCCGCAGCGCTTGCGGAATGGCTTGCGACTTTTCGGCGATGGTTGCGCGAACGCCGTTTCGATGCCGTCGCGCTGTCGTTCGCGAGCGGTAAACGGTTCCGGGTCCGGCACGTGCACCGCTTGCGCTTCTGGCGCCACGCGTGACGCAGACTGATGCCCAGCCGCGTATCGTGCGCCGCGAGGCGGCGGTGACGCCGCAGGATTGGCCGATTTCGACTCATCCCGTGTTGCGACGCGCCTATGCCGTCCGCGGAGTGGCGTGCCCGGCTGCATTGGGTCATCGTTTGTCCGGCCTGCTGCCGCCTGACGGTTTGATCGGGATCGTCCGGGCTGTGGAATTGCTGCACGACGCCGTGTCGCGCAGCGCCCGCATCGTGATCGCCGGCGACTACGATTGCGACGGCGCGACGGGTTGTGCGGCAGGCGTGCGCGGGTTGCGCATGCTGGGTGCGCGCAACGTCGATTATCGCGTGCCGGATCGCGCAATCCACGGCTATGGCCTCACGCCTGCATTGGTCGAGACGCTGCACCCGGTGCCGGATTTGATCGTCACCGTGGACAACGGCATTGCGTCGCTGGCGGGGGTAGCCGCCGCGAAGGCGCTCGGCTGCAACGTCATCGTCACCGATCACCACTTGCCCGGCGCGACGTTGCCGGATGCGGACGCCATCGTGGACCCTAACCTTGCCGAAGGCAGCTTTGCCAGCAGGGCCTTGTGCGGCGTCGGGGTGATGTTTTATCTGTTGCTGGCATTGCG
>JBOHYV010000051.1:0-10266 GCA_050738135.1 Rhodanobacteraceae bacterium
TTGATATACCGCACGTAGCGCCGGCCAAGCGCCTGCATGGTGCGGGCGACGCCTCCTGGCGCGGCGGGGGACATTGACCTGCCCCCAATTGCCGTACCACGGATAAGCAGGAAGTCCGTGGGTTGAAGGTTAGTGCATCGGTAGCTCGGTTTCGTTTTGGTTCTGGGTCTCCTGCAGCTGTCGATGGTTGGCTGCGAACTTTGCGGGCGGGATTCGGCCGCAACTGCTGTGGGGTCGCACTTCGTTGTAGTCGCGTCGCCAGTTGGCGATGATTTCACGGGCTTGCAGCAACGCGGTGAACCCGTGTTCGTTGAGGCACTCATCGCGGAACTTGCCGTTGAAGCTTTCGACGTAGCCGTTCTGCATGGGCTTGCCGGGCTGGATCAGCAGGTGCCGGATGCGGTGTTGCTGGGCCCATGCGATGAACGCTCGTGACGTGAACTCGGGACCGTTGTCGGTGCGTACCGCCTTCGGATAGCCGCGGAAGCAGGCAGCTTGGTCCAGTACCCGCGTGACGTAGCGCCCGCTGATGCCGTGGTCGACCGCGATGTCGACGCACTCGTGGGTGAAGTCATCGGCGATGGTCAGGCAACGGATGCGGCGGCCGTTGGCCAACGCATCGGCGACGAAGTCCATGCTCCACACTTCGTTGGACGCATGGGCCGCCTGCAAGGGCTGGCGCAGTGCGCTCGGGTACTTGGCCTTGCGACGCTTGCGCACGGCAAGGTTGGCTTCGCGGTACAGCCGGTAGACCTTCTTGTGGTTCACGCCGGGAAACTCCAGGCGCAGCAGATCGTGCAAGCGGCGGTAGCCGAACCGACGCCGGGCTTGGGCCAGCTCGACCAGGCGGCCCGACAGGATCGCCGTCACCGGCGGAGTCACCGGCGGGTGGCGCAAGGCATCGCGTGACAGCCCCGCAAGCCGGCAGGTCCGGCGCTCGCTGATCAGATCCAGCATGCGTCGGGCCGCCGCGCGTCGTACCTGCGGGGCTAGTGTTTTACTCCGAAGCCGATCTTCAGCGCCTCGATGTCCAAGTGCGCTTCCGCCAGCAACTTCTTGAGACGGCCGTTCTCGGCTTCCAATGCCTTCAGGCGCTGGGCGTCTGCGGCCTCCATGCCGCCGTACTTCGCCCGCCATTGATAGAACGTTGCCGGGCTGAAGCCGTGCTGGCGACTCAGGTCCGCCACGGCCATCCCCGCCTCGACCTGCTTGATGAACCCGATGATCTGCTCGGTCGTGAATCTGCTCTTGCGCATGTCCGTCCTCTCTGGGTGAACGGACTTTACCTACTATCGACTGGTACGGCTGGAGGGGAGCAGGTCACCCCGGCTTCGGCATTCCCCGCGCTGGTCGACATGCCCGGCGAGGGGCAGGGCGTCCGATTGCACCTCGGTGGGTCGTGACCGTAGCTCACGCAGCGCCAATGCAAATGCAGGGCATGGACGAAGACGTAACCATCGGCGGTGTGGCGCGCAGGTCAAACGCGTCATCACGTATCCGGGTTACAAGAGGCTGCCTGACAAACTGGTCAAACAGGCCCTGGCTTCCGGCGATTTATCCAAGGCGCATGCATTTCTTGCGTCATCCAACGATATCGCGCTGATCGAACTTGCATCGCCAGTGACGGATGTAATGCCTGTTCCCCTCTATCGCGGGAACAAAGAGGTAGGGATGACCGTAGAGCTTGCGGGCAAGGGTGCCACGGGCAACGGCGCCAAAGGCCAGACCCCCCCAGCTCGCATCGCACCGTCTTGCGCCGCGCCTTCAACGTGATTGTGGGTGCCGACGCACGCTATGTGTGGTATCGATTCGGCGCGCCGCCGGCCGCTCTGCCGCTTGAAGGCGTCGGGGGGAGCGGTGACAGTGGTGGGCCCTTGCTTATCGAGGATGGGAGTTCAAGGCAACTCGTCGGCCTGGGCTCCTGGGTCAAATATCCACCGGGTCGTCCATTTTTGAGCAAATGGGCACCGGGTCGTCCGTTCGTGGAGGGCCTCTACGGCGAAATTTCATACGACGTTCGCATCTCAAGTTACGTCCAATGGATAAAAAGTGTGATATCTGCGCACGCGAATGCCCGCACTCGGCTTCAGCCAGCGGAAGCCAACAACTCAATCCAGGGGACGCGCCACGCGCGCCGCTAACCTCGGGCGTTGGGCATCTGGTTGACCACGTCAGGGGCGCAGCGGGTAGGATGCTGCCAGAGCACGGGCATATTTTCCCTCTGATCGCACGCTATCGCGACGAGGTGCTGGAAGATCTTCAAGGGCGCCTGGCTCACGCATAACGGAGATTGGCAATGTCAAAGGTGAGCGTACGTTACATCGTGGACAATGTGGATGCTGCGATCGAGTTTTACAGGGAACATCTCGATTTCAGCGTGGTTATGCATCCAGCGCCTACCTTCGCCATGCTCGATCGTGGCGATCTACGCCTGCTACTCAGCGCCCCGAGCTCACAGGGCGGAGGCGGTCAAGCCATGCCTGATGGTACGAAACCCGAGCCCGGTGGCTGGAATCGCATATCGCTACAAGTTTCGGATCTGGGCAATATCGTGGAGAGCCTGCGGGGAAAAGGTGTCCGGTTTCGCAGCGAAATCGTTCACGGCATCGGTGGAGATCAAATACTCGTCGAAGACCCTGCAGGTAATTGCATTGAGCTATTTGAGCCCAAGCAGGGCCAGGCGGCGCGGTAAGCGCAGGCGAGCAATTGCTGGCCCTGTCGCCCCTGTTGCCTAACAGTTCATTCCAAGCGGACGCGCAGCGGCGCCGCCAAATTCAGGCGTCAGGCTGCACAAAGAGGTCAGTGCCATGCTCACAGGTTCCTGCCATTGCGGGGCAGTGAAGATCCAGGTCGATCGCAAACCACGGCACCTCACAAGCTGCAACTGTTCAATCTGTCGTCGCCACGCCGGGTTGTGGGGCTACTACGACAAGAGCAAAGTGAAGATCGTGGCCCGCAGACGTGCGCTCGATCGCTACGTCTGGGGTGACAAGTGCCTTGCGCTCTGTAGATGCGCTACCTGCGGTTGCGTAACGCACTGGCAACCGATCGGTCGCACAAGCAACAGAATGGGCGTCAACTTCCGCAACTTCGACCCGGCCGTGATTGAGCCAATCCGGGTTCGGAGACTGGATGGTGCCAGTACCTGGAAATTCCTGGATTAAGCGGCGCGCTGGTGAGCGGAGGCTTTCCCGATGGCTGAATTGATCGACAATGAAGCAAACCAAACCCGGCGCTTGAGCCCCTGAACGTCTTGATCGGGACGTGGACTACCGTGGGGACACATCCGCTCGTATCGTTCCGGGCACAGCACAACAGGTGGAGGTCCGAGAATGGGACAGGTGCGGATCGAGAGCTTTGCCATCTCACTTGACGGATACGGAGCGGGTCCGGATCAGGACATCAACAATGCGCTCGGGGTGGGCGGGCAGGCGTTGCACCGGTGGTTCATTCCAACCCGCACGTTCCAGCGTGCCCATGGTTCGGGCGATGGCACGACCGGTGTGGGCGACGATTTTGCCGCGCGGGGGTTCAGGAACATCGGAGCCTGGATTCTGGGAAGGAACATGTTCGGACCGATTCGCGGCCCTTGGCCCGATTCGAACTGGAAGGGCTGGTGGGGTGACAATCCACCGTACCACGTGCCCGTTTTCGTCCTGACTCATCACGCGCGGTCGCCCTTGGAGATGGCAGGCAATACGACATTTCATTTCGTCACGGGCGGCATTCACGAGGCGCTGGACCGGGCGCGCGAAGCGGCAAACGGCATGGACGTGCGTATTGGTGGTGGGACCCATGTGATTCAGCAGTACCTTCGGGAAGCTCTCATCGATGAACTGCATATCGCGATCGCGCCGGTTCTGCTGGGTCGGGGCGAGCGGTTGTTCGAGGGGATGGACCTGCGAGCCCTGGGCTATGAATGCGTGCAGTTCGCAGCGTCCAGGAAGGCCACGCACGTGATACTTCAACGTGCGCGGAAATGACGCCTGACCGCTCGTTCCAGCGGACTCTCATCCGCTACGCGGCTGCGCGTCGCCAAATTCGGCGTTGGGCCACATCTGGAACATGGGGGTGTTGACGATGAGTTTTTGGGAGCCTTGCTGGGCATGCCGTGTAATCGAAGGTGAAGTAAAGGCAGGCGTCGTAACCGAAACCTCGGACGTCATTGTCGTCATCAACCCGTTTCCGCTGGCCAACGGGCATACGCTCGTAATGCCCAAGGTGCACGTATCGAACGTCTATGAGTTGCCTGAGCGGTTGGCAGGCCCCGTGCTTGCGATGGCTTCGCGCATCGCGAGCGCCACAAAAGCGGCGTATCAGGCCGACGGCATCACGTTGCGCCAAAACAACGACGCCGCGAGTGACCAGCACCTGTTTCATTTCCATCTACATGTGATTCCGCGCTTCAATGGTGATGCGGAGCACTTCGGCAGAGAGCCGGAGCTTGTTTCGCAAGACCAACAGTGGGGCGATGCTGAAGTACTGCGCAGATCGTTGCATCATGGGGTCTGACCGTTCATCCCAGCGACGCGCTGCGCGCGCCGCTTGCTGCGGGCGTTGGCTGCCATCGGGAGGGCGTTCGCGTTTATGGGAGTTCGTTGCGCAACACTCCAGGACGCAACCGGTATCAGTGTTTCGGTGAGCTGGACTGGTTACACGCGTCCGTAGCCGTTCCAGACTGTGTGGCCGCAGGCTTGTCGGCGCGGATTCACTTCAACAGAAGCAAGGCCATGTTTGCTCGGCTCATTGGCCTCAAGGTCGTTTCGGCCAACGACCTGCATCAGATGGTGAGGGATCGGTCAGCGACAGTCATAGACGTCAACTCTCACCAGAGCTGGGCAACGGCGCACGTGCCTGGCGCACGCAACCTGGATCCTGCCGCGTAGAGCGAGGGTGATCTGCCGGCAGACAAATCTGCACCCCTGGTGTTATATTGCTCGAACCCGCTGTGCAGGAAGGCCCCCAACGCGGCTCGTCGAGCCAGCAAGATGGGTTACAGCAACGTTCATGTCATGTCCGCGGGTATCAACGATTGGCTCGGCGCGAAGCTGCCTACAGAGTCTGGAGAACAAAAGCGCGCCTGACGAATCGCCGCAGCCGGCCGTCATCCGGCTATGCGACGTCAGCGGCTGAGTTCCGGCGCCAGCCTTTTGCGGCAGCTACTTGCGTGGTCGGGCGCCAATGACGAGTTGCTCGTGGAGTGGTAATGCGTATGTCTGAAGTCATCAAGACCAGGTTTGTGCTTGCAGTCCTTGATCTGAAAAAATCAACGGATTACTACGCGTCAGTCCTGGGCCTTGCCATCGATTTTGAAGTGCCCGGCTGGTCGTTCCTGTCCCGCGGCAACTTTCAGGTCATGCTGGGTGAATGCCCTGACGCCATTCCTCCGGCAAAGCTTGGCGATCATTCGTATTATGGATACATCACGGTCAGCGACATCGATTCACTTTACGCCGAGTATCAGAAGGCCGGGGTGCAGTTTAATCCAGCCGCTGGCCGACAAGCCCTGGGGCATGCGCGAGTTCGGCATTCGCACGATGGATGGCCACAGACTGATGTTTGGTCAAGGGCTCTGAACAAGCGCGCGTTGGCACCCGGCATCTCGTTACGGCAGACGCACACCCGCTGCGCGGCGCTGAACTCCAGCGCCGGGCGCCGCGATTGGCTGCCTCGCAAGGCGAAAAAGGAGCGCCCCCCGTGGACTCGTCGCAGATTCAATCGGCTCTGCTGGGTGTCGCCATTTTCCTGGTGGCGGTAAAGTTCGCGTCGACCTTCTGGCTGGTACGCCAGCCGGACGCTACAACCGTAACCGCAACACCGCGCGGTCGCGCTGTCTACTTCGCCAGCAAAGTTACGCCGGCGTTGTTCGTGGCGGCAATGTTTGTGCGTGCGTACATTCAAGGCGCATCGCCGGGTGATCTCGCGTTTTGGGCTGTGCTTTTTGTTGTAGCGGTGGTCATGGCGGTGGCAGTTGCCCGTCAAAGGGCAGCGGGCAAATGGTACGGTTACGCGCATGAGTTCAAGCAGCGGCGGCGTCGGCGGCGTGGTCCCTGACATTCGGGCAACCGGGCGCTCATCGGCCGTACGGGTTCACGCCGGTTGACACGAGCGCCAACCTTCATCCGGAGGATTCCATGGCAACAATACTCGCTATCGGCCTGGTGGTATCGCTCGGTGGCCCCCTGCTTTTGACGCTTGCTGCCAAACAGTTTTCCTTCAACTCGCTTTCACTTCTGAACCGCCTGTCATTCTGGGTTCTCGCGATTGCCGTGCTCGTGATTACTGCCTATGGGGGCGGCGCCTGGCTCTTGCGCATGGGAGTGAGGCCGTTTGAGTGGGTTGACTGCCTCGGCACTATCGTGGCGATCATTGCGATGCTCGCCGGCATGATCATATTGCCGCAATTGGTGGCGAAACTTGGTTTCAAGGGTACAACGGGATCGGAATTTCAGAAGAAGGTTTACAGCCTTTCTGTTCCCTACAGGCTCTTTGTCGTCATCACTGCGGCGGTAACCGAGGAAATACTTTATCGCGGGTATGCGATAGGTATCGGCCAAGGGGTGTGGAATAGCCTGGCCGCTGCTTTTGTTGTTTCACTTTTGGTGTTCGTGGGCGCGCATTTTGCGCACGGAGCAAAAGCGCTGGTTACCGTGTTTTGGGTCTCACTTGTCATGTCGTTCCTGTTTGTCGCAACAAACAACCTGTTTACCTGCATCATTGCGCACTTTGTTGTCGATGCGTTCGGGGTCCTTTTTGTCCCCTGGATCGCGGCCCGCCAGCGGACGCAGGGAATATCGTCGGCAAAGGAAGGCTAGCCATTCGCCCGGCCGGGCGCTTCAACGCCGCGCGCCGTCGCGTCGCCGGTTCCGGGCGTGGGGCCTGCGTCTGCCAAGCCTTCGCTGCCCCGGATGGGCGAAGACAGGAGCTGGCCACGACCGACCAGGCAGTTTTTTGAGGTAACGAGCAAACGTCGGAAGGGTTGCCCGTCCGGGACGCGCGTCAGCGTTCCAGACGCTTGAGGAATACCCGCATTTCCTTCGCGGCCTGCACGTCGCGGTGCGTCTCGGCCACGGCGATGCCGTGGCGCCACGCGTCGGCGGCTGCTTGTATGTCGCCTGATTGCACGCAGGCCTTGCCAAGCAGCTTCCACGCGGCGGAATAGCCCGCGTCGAAATCCAGCGCGGCGCGCAGCTGCACGATCGCTGCACCGGAGTCGCCCGCTTCAAGCAACGCCGAGCCCAGCGAGTACCGCAGCAGCGCACCGTCGCGTGGGCCGCCGAGTTGCGCCTTCAATGAATCCACCCGGTTCATGCGAAGCGGCTGTTGCAAAAAGCCAGGCTATGGAAGGCCATCCTGATATTCACGAGATTGGAGTGCTTCGTATCATGGGTCGAATCGGCGAAGCAGCGATCAGGGACGATCGCTCGTTTGGGCATAGCGCCAGTAATCCGGTGACGGCAGCAACACCGTGGGCGCGGCGGGTTCCGGCGGCTGCTGGCCGCGCCGAAGCATGGCGAGTGTCGGCGCGCTCCAGATCACCATCCAGTCGCCGCGGTACGGCTGCACCAGGCGGGCGTAACGCAAGTCGTCGGCTGCAAGGTGCTCGGGGTAGGCAATCACGAGACCGTGCGGATGTTGCGCCGCCCAGTGCTGCAGGTACTGGCCGGCGTACAGCCGGTCGATGGGTCGTGTCATCCGACCCATGAATTCAAACTGGCCGCTGTAGATGCCAAGGTTGCCGATCGGGTGGCCGTTCGCCTCGGCACGCGACAGCAATTGCGCGGCGGGCCGCATGTCGAACGCGGGGTACAAGGCAAGCATGAACATCGCCCAGGCGCCCGCCGTGCCGATCAGGCTGGCCGCGGCGATGCGGCGCAACTCGCCGCGTCCCGGCAGCAGCATGAACGCGCCCAACAGCAGGTACAGCACACCGAATGGCGCGCTGGCGGTAGCGAGGTCGCGCAGCCAGTGGCCGTGCAGCCGGCCTGAATCGGAAAGCAGTGGCAGCGCGAACAGCAATGCCGCGGCTGCGAACGAGACCAGCGCCAGGGGCCATGCGGCAAGCCAGTTGCTGCGCGCGAATTGGCCGTGGCGTGCGCGCAATGCGGCGATGGCCGCGGCCATCACGATCGCCGCAGCCGGCAACTCAGGCACAAGGTAGTAACTTTGCTTGCCGCTGAAGGCGCTGAAGATCACGAAGGCAGGCACCAGCCACGCCAGCAGCATGCGCAGGCCCGGCTGCAACGGACGCCGCAACGACACGACGGCTGCCCACATGCGCGGCCACAGCGCGAATGGGAACAACAGCACCGCCGCCCACGGCACGTACCACCAGAACGGACGCTTGTGGATGAAGGCATGGACCACCCGGCCGCCGGTCTGCTTGAAGATGAGATTGTGGCCATAGGCGCCGTTGCTCAAATGCACGGCCGGGATGACCCACCCCGCAAGCATGATGCAACCGCCGATCACCGCCACGAAGCCAAGTCCGTACCAGCGCGCGCGGTGTTCGCGGGCATACGCGCACCACCATGGACCCAGCAACCACGCCGGTGCGGTGTGCACCAGCATCACCGGCCCCTTGGTGAGCAGGCCGAACCCGAGGCAGACCGCGAATCCGATCCAGCGCGGCGAGCCGCGACGACCGCCCGGCACCAGGCACAGCAACGCGGCCAGCACCCATACGGCCAGCAGGCCGTCGTACATGATTTGCAAGCCATAAAGAAAACCGTAGGCGAGCGCCAGCAGCAACCAGGGCGTCGAGCGGGCGATCCACGCCCGTTCCGGGAACAACCGCCGCGCCAGTTGCTGCGCGAGGATCAGCTGCGTGGCGCCGATCAGCACCATCAGCACGCGCGGCCACACGTCGTTCACGCCGAACGCCGCCCAGCCCGCGTGGATGAACCAGAACAAAAGCGGCGCCTTCTGCGCGTACGGCGCGCCGTTGATGTGCGGCACCAGAAACTGGTGGTGCGTCCACATGTCCCACGCCACCGCGAGCGCACGGGTGGAGTGCAACGGAATCGGCGGCTGCAGGAAAATCGCGATCAGCGCGACCGCGAGATACAGCGGCAGCCACCAGAACAGGGCACGCAAGCGTTCGATGCGGGCGAGGGAAACGGCGGTCAAGTGCAGTCAACGGGCGTCGGCGGGCATCACGGTGCGATGCGGAAGTGTAACGGATGTGCCGCAGTCAACCTGCGGGGTAGGCCGCTTCCCGGAACGCCAGCGTGCCCAGTGCGGCAATCACTTCATCCAGCGCAATCTCGTCCACCCGGTCGCGCTGCGGCAAGCCGCCTAGCGCGATGACCGGGCTTCCGGTCGGGCTGCGTGGCAGCCACAGTGACGACGGTTGCGCACCATACAGGACGATCAGCGGACAACCCAGCGCCGCCGCGGCCTGGGCCGGGCCGGTGTCGATGGAAATCATCGCGACGGCGTGCTCGGCCAGTGCGAGCAGGCGCCGCAGCGGAAGTTCGTGGCCCGCGGCAAGCACACGCTCCGAATGCGCGGCGGCAGCGATCCGCTCCAGCAGGGCCGCTTCCGGCGGCGTGCCACACAGGATGATTTTCGCGTCCGGCCGCCGCGCGAGCACCGCGTGGATCAGGCCGACCCAATGATCCAGCGGCCACTGCTTGTCGTCGCCGAGTTGTCCCGCACGGCCGCGTCTCAGGGTGCGCTTGTTGCCGGGCTGCAGCAGCACCAGCGGCGCGTCGTCGAAGCCGCGCGTGCGCAGCCAGGCATGCAGGTCGGCGCGATCGGCGTGGTGGACGAGGAGGCACGGCGCGTCCGGCGGGTCGAATGCCGCTGCCGGCGGCGCCTCCGCGAAAGCTGCGGGCGTGAGCGCGCCGAAATGGTGCCAGCGGTCGATCCAGTGTTCGCCCTCGCGCAGCATGCAATCGGGGTTGGCGAACACGCAGTGGTCGCGCGGAATGCGCGCGTGCCCGAGCAGCCAGCGGATCTTGTCGATCGAGTAGTCGTCGCACACGTACACCGGCCCGGGTGGTTGCGCGCGCAGCATCGCGACAAGCTGTCGCTGGGTCGCATCCAGCCAATACGGGCGCTTGCGACTGGCAAGCTTGAGCGTGACGCGCACGTCGGGATGCCCCGCGAACAAAGGTTCCAGCCAGCCGCCGGAGCCCAGCACCGCACACGGCTGCCCGTAGCGGCGATGCAGCAGCCGCAGCAGCGGCGTCAGCAACACCATGTCGCCGAAGGCGCCGAAACGGATCACGAGCGGTGGGGCAAAGGTCGGGGGCATGGATT
>JBOHYV010000052.1:0-10130 GCA_050738135.1 Rhodanobacteraceae bacterium
GAACCAAGATGCTCCTGGGCCTGTTCGAGCAGCGGATGCCAGCAATTGAGTTCCTGCACGTCGATGCCGTACAGCGCGCGCAATTCGTCGTGTTTCGGCTTGAAGAACGTCCACTGGTCGCCCACGAAGTCGATCGCATTCACGAACGGCAGCATTGCCAGCGGCTCGCAGCCGAGCGCGTGGATCAGCTCGATCAGACTGTCGACGTAGCAATTCTTTTCCACCCACACCCGATCTTCGGCGTGCAGCATGTGCCTCGGGTAATGGTCGGCGTCAAGATCAAGCACGCGCATGCTGCGTTCGAACCCACAGTTTGTCGTGGACTTCGGACGGCCATTTCTCCGGATCGAAACCGTGCGCCTGGAACAGTGCCATCACCACGCGTTCCAGCCCGATTCCGAGGCAGGCGGTATTGGCCACCTTGCCGTCTTCGGTGCGGATATGGAAAGCCTCGCCGAAGTGATCCTGATGAAAATTGAAGGAACACAGCGCGGTCGGTCTTTCCTCGGAAATAACAGGCATCGTCACCTCGAATTTGAGTTTCTGCTGGCGCTGCGAGTCGGCGAGGATCTTGCCGACCCTGCCGAAGAACGGGTCCGACGCCACTTCGGCCTGCACCGGCAGTTGCAACGACAAGAGCAGGTGCAATCCGCGTTGCAGCCACATGTCGCGCCACTCGACGACCTGTTCGGGCGTGCCGCAGCGCACGAATTCGCGCATCCGGAACGACTGCATCCGGGTGGGCTCCCGCGACGGCTCGCGGCGGAACACCCAATTCAATACCGTCACCAGTTTGCCCTCTTCGGGTACGGTGCCGGTGAAGGTGGGATAAACGGGGTAGCAGGACGCGGGATTCAGCGCCATGTCGGTCATGTTCTGGTACCGCTCCCAGTCCTCGCCGTTGTGGATGGCTTCACTGAGCTGGCGCGCGGTCAGTTCCTTGCCCTTGAAACTGAACACCGTACCGGCGAGGTCGGGAAAGCTGTCCAGAAAGCCGGATTGCTCCAGTACCGCGCGGCTCATCGTCGGCGGGTACACGAAATAGTCGGCACCGTCGTTCCTCGCGATGTCGTTCACCAGCGCGTTGAAATGGTCCAGCACGTCCTCGAACACGTGGTTGCGGCCGAAGATCCCGGGCACACCGACCGGGATGATCAGGCCGGCATCGACCAGGCCGCGGAAGAATCGCTCCGCGTCGCAAGCGGTTGCGGGCATGTTCAAACCTCCTTGACCACCAGCAGCATCGATGCGCTCTTGCCCGTGATGCGTCCATTGGAAACCATCAATGCGGCGCTCAGCACGTCGCGGTAGTGGCGGCCGACACTGAAAGGCGTGTCGTTCTTGTAGCCCAGGATGCCGATGATCTGGAGTGCCTGGTGGCACAACCGTGGCGCAGCTTCCGAGCAAGCCACTTTCAACTGGTTCATCTTGAGCGCCCAGTTCATCGAACCCAGCGTTTCGCGTGCGGCCGCGTCGTCGTCCGCGGTCATCGCGTCGAACTCCATCGCGCAGGCCTGCCAGTTGTGGCGCATGGCCTGCAGGTCGGCATAGGCGCGCGCCAGCGGTGGGGCATTGGGCGGAACGCTGCCGGGCTTGCGGCGCGCGGCCGCCCGCACGCAGGCGGCGGCCCGGTGGATGGCATCGCTGGCGATGCCGGTCCACAGCGCCGACCACAGGATGTGCGAGTACGGCACCATCGTCTGCGCCGCGACATCGGCGAACGCGCCCGGCACGATCTGTTGCGGCGTGCCATGCCCAGAAAACCTGGCGCCGGGGCTGCAGGTGCCGCGCATGCCCAGGGTGTCCCAGCTGCCGGTTTGTTCCAGCGTGTAGGAACCCCTGGGGAACAACACCAGCACCTGATCGCTGGCCGGCGCGTCCGGCGCGCGCCGGCAGGTCACGAGTTGCGCGTCGGCGTGCGCGCCATAGGACACCGTGGTGGCGTCCTTGGCGAGCTTCATCTCGTCGCCTTCGACTTCAACTGCGCACACGCTGGAACGGACGTCGCCGAAGGTGCCGTTTTCGGATGTGATCGACGCGATCAATTCCTGGCGGTCGACCATGTTTTCGCGCAGGTATTTGCGAAAGTACGGCGAATCCGCAGCGTGCCGCGCGATGCACGCGACCTGCATGTGGTGCATCGCCAGCACCATGCCCGACGAACTGCAACCCTGCGCCAGCGTGGAGCACTGGTTGCCGAGTTCCAGCATCCCGGCGCCGTGTCCGCCGAACGCTTGTGGCACCGCGGCGGAAAGCAGGTGCGCCTCGCGCAAGGCGTCGAAGGTTTCGTGCGGAAAGCGCGCGTTGCGATCCACCGCGGCGGCATGCCGGGCCGCCACTTCCCCGGCGATGGCCGCGGTTTGCGCAATGAAGACGCCGTGCCCGGCATGGGTGTTCCTGTTCATGGCTTGCTGCTCCTTGCGTCCATGGGAGGCGGGTCCCGGTCGGGTATGCGGGTGGCCACGTAAAAAAGCCACTCGCTGTCAGCCACGCAAGCTGCCGACGGCTGCGACCGGCCACACTTGTCGAATGTTTCCTGCAACTCGAAACCGGCATCGGCAAGCTGTCGCTGCTGTTTGCCCGGGCCGATGCAGTAATACAGCATGGCGACACGATGCACGCCGTCATTGACGATGGCGTACTCGTCGGTGAACCGTTGCCGGTGCGCAAGCCGGGCACGATCGACCAGCTTCATGCACCAGTGCACCGAGAATGCCAGCTGCGTCACCGGGTTGCGGGAACGCTGGAGCGCGGGGCGGCGGCCGAGGCCGTGCACGTCGCGGTTGTGGCTGGAGAAAACCAGCATGCCGTCCGGGCGCAGCACGCGCCGGATCTCGCGCAGGGCTTGCAGGCGGTCGGCATGACCGACCGCGTCCAAGACGTTGTTGGTGGCCAGCACGAAATCGAAGCTTGCCTCCTCGAAGGTGCCCAGGTCGGCCATGTCGGCCAGCGCCACCGGCACCTCGGGAAAGTTTTGCCGAAACCGGGCGACCATCTCCGGCGAGTAGTCGATCGCCTGGTAACGACGCGCAAGCGGCGCAAGATAGATCGTGGTCCTGCCGGTACCGACGCCAACGTCCAGCAGGTCCCTGCCGGCGAAGGCGGACTGATGCTTCAGCAACACGACGGCTTCGGCGCGGTCAAGCAGGACACGGCGCTGGTAACGCCGCACGACATCCGCGCGGCGATAGGCCCGCGCGTTATGCTCGCGCTGGAAAGCTTCACCGTCCGGCTGGGCGACCTGGGTGCACGCAACCCCGCTTGCCGCCGCTTTCCACGAAGCTGCGGACCGGCGGCACCTGCGGCTGGAATGCCTGTCCATGGGCTGCTTGCTCCGAGGACAGTGTGCGCGGGCGCATACCGCTTTGCAACTCATCCGGGCGCGATGCGCGCGTCGTCTTCTGCAGCGCGAGGCTGAATGATGGATAATGACGCGCTATGCCAGTAATCCCAAAAACCCGACAAGAAATCGATTCCATGCGCGTGGCCGGCCGGCTTGCGGCCGAGGTGCTGGCCGTGCTGAAAGATCACATCAAGCCCGGCGTGACCACCGAGGAGATCGACCAGATCGCTTACCGCCACATCGTGGATGTGCAGCATGCGATCCCTGCCAATGTCGGTTACCACGGCTTTCCCAAGACGTTGTGCACGTCGGTCAATCACGTGATCTGCCACGGCATTCCCAGTCCAGGCAAAGTGCTGAAGGAAGGCGACATCATCAATTGCGACGTCACCGTCATCAAGGACGGGTGGCATGGCGATACCAGTCGCATGTACTTCGTCGGGGAACCTTCGGTACTGGCGAAGCGTTTGGTCGATACCACTTACGAGGCGATGATGCGCGGCATCGGGCAGGTCAAACCCGGGGCGACGCTGGGCGACATCGGCCATGCGATCCAGCAGCACGCGGAAGCGGCCGGCTATTCGGTGGTGCGCGAGTACTGCGGACACGGCATCGGTCGCATCTACCACGACGAGCCGCAGGTGTTGCACTACGGCCACGCGGGCGAGGGCATGCGGCTGGAAGAAGGCATGACTTTCACGGTTGAGCCGATGGTCAACGCCGGCAAGCGCAGCACCCGGCAGCTGCCGGACGGCTGGACCGTGGTCACCAAGGATCACTCGCTGTCGGCACAGTGGGAACACACCGTTGTCGTGGCCGACGGCGGCTACGAGATCCTCACCGCGTGGCCCGACGCGTAAGAGCGGGGTTGGAGGCGGGTGGCGGGGGCGTAATGACGGGTGTCGACGCGAGCTTCACGTTTGTGCTTGCCCTTCGTTCCGCTGCAATCTGGCACTGAGGCGCGATTCTTGCGCCCCCACTACCCATCCCCCTTCCCTCGGGGCGCGACGAACGTGTCTGCCCAAAACGCCACCGCCATTCCGCCGCTGCCACGCCTGCCGCCCGCGCTGCCGCTTGCGGGCGTGTCGCGCGAGGCGCGCGCCGCGCTGCGGCAGATGCTGGATGATCATGCACGCGCATTGACATCGGCGTTCCGGCAAGGCGCGGATGCAGCGGAGCTCGCGCGCGCACGCGCCGGGGTCGTGGCCATGGTGTGTACGCACGCGTGGTTGGCGTGCGTGGGCGAAACTGATGCCACGGCATTGTTCGCGGTCGGAGGGTTCGGGCACGGATTGCTGTTTCCGCATTCCGACGTCGACTTGCTGGTGCTGCACGAACCCGATCCAGACGAAAGCCTGACCCGCGCCTTCGAGGCATTTTTCGCCTGCCTGTGGGACATCGGGCTGAAGCCCGGCCAGGCCGTGCGCACGCTGTCGCAATGCCGGGACATCGCAGCGGCCGATGTCAGTGTATTCACCGGCCTGCTCGACGCACGCAGGCTGGCCGGGGCGGAACGCTTCGTGCAGAAGCTGCACGATCTCACCGCCGACCCCGACCTGTGGCCGTCGGATGCGTACCTTGAGGCCAAGCTCGTCGAGCGGGCGGAACGCCACGCCCGTCATGACGACACCACCCACAACCTCGAGCCGGATTTGAAGGATGGCCCCGGCGGACTGCGCAATCTGGATTTGATCCGATGGTTGGGCAAGCGCCTGGTCGGTGTGGACGATCTGGATGGTCTGGTGCGGGCACGCTTGCTGGAAGCGAGCGAACGCGACGCCCTGCGCGAAGCGCGTGCGGTGTTGCGGCGAGACCGCTATGCGCTGCACGTCGAAGCCGGCCGCGCCGAGGAACGTCTGTTGTTCGACTGGCAACAGGCGGTCGCGACGCGGCTGGGCTACGAAGACATCAACACCACCGGCAACGCCGCGGTCGAGCGCTTCATGCAGGATTATTTCCGCGCCGCGGGCACCGCCGAAAGGCTGCTGGTGCAGTTGCTGGAACGCCTGCACGAATTCCTGCACCCGCTGCCGCCGCCGCGTGATCTCGACGCGAACTTCGTATTGCGCGGCACCCGCATCGAACTGCGGGATTCCGGTTGGCTGATGCAGGCGCCGGCCGGGCTGATCGAAGTATTTGTCAGACGTTTCGACGTGGTCGGGTGCACGGGCATCACCGCCGCCACGATGCGCGCGGTCGAGCATGCCCTGGTGGAACATGGCACCGTATTGTCGCGAAGCCCGGAGGTGCTCGCGGCGTTTCTTGTCTTGCTGCGGCGCGGCGCCGATGCGGTGCGCGTACTGGAAGCGTTGAACCGGCACGGCGTGCTGGCCGCGATCCTGCCATCTTTCGCGCGCGTGGTCGGGCGCATGCAGTACGACCTGTTTCACGTCTACACGGTGGACGAACACACCCTGCGGGTGTTGCGCAACATCGCGCGTTACGCCGAGCCGGCGTCGCGCACGTCCCTGCCGCTGGCGTGCGAGGCCTTTGCGGGACTCGACAAGCCGGAAGTCCTGCTGCTGGCGGGCCTGTTCCACGATATCGCCAAGGGCCGCGGCGGCGACCATTCGGAACTGGGCGAAACCGAGGCGCGGGCATTCTGTCGCAGCCTTGGCATTGACGAGGGCGACACCGACGAAGTCGCCTGGCTGGTGCGTTGGCACCTGTTGATGAGCGTGACCGCGCAACGCCAGGACATCGCCGATCCGGAAGTGGTGCATCGCTTTGCCGTGCAGGTGGGCGACTGGGAACGCCTCGACATGCTGTACCTGCTGACCATCGCCGATATCGCCGGCACCAGCCCGAAACTGTGGAATTCGTGGAAGGATCGTCTGCTGGCGGACCTGTATGCCTCCGCGCGCTACGTGTTGCGGCGCGACCTTGCCCGTCCCGCGCGCGCCGAAGTGCGTGTGCGCGATGCGCGCGAGCGCACGTTGGCGCTGCTGCTCAAACAGGGCTTCGATGGTGCGATCGCGGGCGCCGTGCTGGATACATTCCCGGACGCCGCGCTGTTGCGCCAGCGTCCCGATTCGCTTGCGTGGCAGGTCGCGTCGATGCTCGAATCGCGTGACGCGCGCAGCGTGGTCGCCGTGCGACCCCCCGACGTGCGCGGCGGGACCGAGGTATTCGTGGCCACGCCCGATCGCGACGGCGTATTCGCGGCGGTGGCGGCCACGCTCGACCGGCTGCGTCTGGACGTGGTGGCGGCGCGCGTGATGACCTCCCGCGACGGACGCGCGCTGGATGCGTTCACCGTGCTGGAATCGGGGTCGCAGGCACCGGTGGCGCACGAGCGCACCGCGGACCTGCGTGAAGCATTGTTGCGTGCGCTCGATGCCGCGACTCTGCGCACCACACCGGCGCGGCGCGGGCTCACGCGCCGGTTGCGGCATTTCCAGCGGCCGCCGCGGATCGATTTCGGCGATGACGAGCGCCGTGTACTGACGCGATTGGCGCTGGTGTGCAGTGACCGGCCCGGGCTGCTGGTCGCGATCGCGCAGGCGTTTCTGGACGCCGGCGTGCGCGTGCACGATGCGCGCATCGCCACCTTCGGCGACCAGGTGGAAGACTTCTTCGAGCTCAGCGACCGCCATAATGCGCCGCTGGATGCGCCGTCGCAGGAATTGCTGCGCGAGGCGTTGCAGCGGCACCTTGCACCCGGCAGCATGACCTAGTGGCCCCGGAGCCAGACCATGCATGAATGGCAGGAAACCATCCGCACGGCGTGGCAGCATCGCGCTGCATCGAGCGGTGCGGATACGCGCGCGCTGCGGCGAACCCTGGATGCGGTCCTGGATGAACTCGAAGCGGGTCGATTGCGCGTCGCTGAGCCGGACGGGCGGGGCGGCTGGAAGGTCAACCAGTGGGTCAAGCAGGCGATCCTCCTGTACTTTCGCGCGAACCCCGTGCAGGTGATGGATGGCGGTCCGATGGCTGCATTCGACAAGGTGCCGCTGCGCTTTGCGGATGCCGGCGAAGCGAGCTTCCGTGACGCCGGCGCGCGCGTGGTGCCGGGCGCACTGGTGCGGCGCGGTGCGTTCGTGGGCGAGGATGTGGTGCTGATGCCGAGTTACGTCAACATCGGCGCGCATGTCGGCGCAGGCACGATGGTCGACACCTGGGCGACGGTGGGTTCCTGCGCCCAGATCGGCGCGCATGTGCACCTTTCCGGAGGCGTTGGCATCGGCGGTGTACTGGAACCCTTGCAGGCCAGCCCCACCATCATCGAGGACGACTGCTTCATCGGCGCGCGTTCCGAGGTCGTCGAGGGCGTGATCGTGGAGCGCGGCAGCGTGCTCGGGATGGGCGTGTACCTTGGCCAGTCCACGCGCATCTATGATCGCGCGAGCAAAACGATTTCGTACGGTCGTGTGCCGGCCGGCAGCGTGGTCGTGGCCGGCTCACTGCCAGCGCCGGATGATTCGCACAGCCTGTACGCCGCGGTCATCGTCAAACGCGTGGACGAAAAGACCCGCGCGAAAACATCCATCAATGAATTGCTGAGAGCAGGGGCGGGGGATGGGTAGTGGGGGCGCATAGCCGGTGGCCCGCGATGCGCCGGCGGACTTGCGCCCCCGCTACCCATCCCCCAATCCCATCGATGTTTGCGGTGAGGGTTCCCGAGAATGAGACCGACGCATGCCTGAAGCCCAACCCACCCTCTACGGCCTTCCTACCTGCGACACCTGCCGCAAGGCGCGCAAATGGCTGGATCGTTTCGGCGTCGAATACGGTTTCGTCGATTACCGGGCGACGCCCGTTCCGGCCGAAACCCTGAAAATCTGGGCGAAACAACTTGGGGGGTGGGAAAAGCTGGTCAACAAGTCCTCGACGACTTGGCGCAACCTGCTGCCGCAACGCAGGGATCCGGTTGGCGATCCGGAGTGGACATTGCTGTTGAAGGAATATCCCGCGCTGATCAGGCGGCCACTGGTCGTGCGCGACGGCGGTAACGTCAGCGTCGGTTTCAGCGACAACGGCTTCAAGAAACTGTTCGGAAAACAGCGTCCACAGGCCAGCCCATGACCGATCGCCGTATCCGCCGCTACCTCAAGAACCTGCGTGTCGAACGCGACAACGAAGCTCTTTACGCGCGCCTTGCCGCGGTAGCCTCCGATCCGCGGCTTGCGCGCGCCTACCGTCGCATAGCAGAAGGTGAAAAGACCAACGCCGCATTCTGGGAAACGCGCCTCCGCGGGATGGGTGCGCAAGTGCCGCCGTTGCGCCCGCGAGCGCGGATGCGTGTGCTGGGTGCGCTGGCGAAGTGGTTTGGTACCGGCTTCGTGATGCCGACCGTGGTGCGGCTGGAACACGCCGACCATCTTGAAACACCGGTCGATCGCGTGGGCCATCGCGACCACTTCGTACCGGCGGATGCACGCGCGGCGCGTGCGCACCGCCATCGCGCAGGCGGAGGCAACACCCTGCGCGCGTCGGTACTGGGCGCCAACGACGGGCTGGTCTCCAACGTCAGCTTGGTCATGGGCATGGCTGGCGCTGCCACCGGCAATCACGCCGTCTTGCTGGCGGGTTTGGCAGGCCTTGTCGCGGGCGCCTGCTCGATGGCGCTGGGCGAATGGTTGTCGGTCAACAGTTCACGCGAGTTCTATCAGGCACAGATCACCGAGCGCGCCGAGCGGCTCGCCGTCGCGCCCGAGGAGAGCGTGCGTCATATCGCCGGGATCTATCGCGAAAAAGGCCTGGGCCGCGCCAAGGCCGAACACCTCGCCGAGCACCTTGCGGAAACCCCGCGCACCGCGCTGGACACCGTGGTGCGGGAGGATCTGGGCGTCGATCCTGCCGAACTCGGCGGCTCGGCATGGAGCGCTGGAATTTCGTCGTTCTGCTTTTTCGCGTTCGGTGCAATCTTCCCGGTTGCGCCGTATTTCTTCCTGGGTGGACAGGCCGCGATGTTCACGAGCATGGGCACGACGGTGTTCGGATTGTGCCTGATTGCGATCGGCACCTCGCTGTTCACCGGGCGCAACCTCGCATTCTCCATCGCGCGCCAATTCACGATCACCGCCATGGCCGCGGCGATCACGTTCGGAGTGGGACACTTGCTGGGAGGCATGATCGCGGGCTGATGGAAGCCTGCGGGAGGCCCAAGGTGGTCGGCCCAGCGCAGCCAAGGCCGATCCTGTTGGTTATGCTGCGCAGCATGGTTTGTTGCACGAGGCGCGCACCGTGTCCGAAGTTTTCGATCTTGCCCGTGAACTGATTCGCTGCTGGTCGCTCACCCCGGATGACGCAGGTTGCATGGCGTTGATCGCGGCGCGGCTGGAACGCGCCGGATTCCGTTGCGAACACCTGCGCCATGGAGAGGTGGCCAACCTGTGGGCCACCCACGGACAGGGCGGCCCGGTGCTTGCGTTTCTCGGCCACGTTGACGTGGTGCCGAGTGGTCCGGAATCCGAATGGACCTCGCCGCCGTTCGAGCCGACCGTGCGCGACGGCAAGTTGTACGGGCGCGGCGCGGCGGACATGAAATCCGGTGTTGCGGCGATGGTGGTGGCGCTGCAGCAGTTCGTCGCCGTCCATCCCGGTCACGCCGGCACCCTTGCATTGTTGTTGACGAGCGACGAGGAAGGTCCGACCAATCTCGACGGGGTGCGCCGCGTTGCGCAAGGTTTTCGCGAAACGGGCCAGCGTATCGACTGGTGCGTGATCGGTGAGCCGTCGTCCAGGGAAAAGCTGGGCGACATGATTCGCGTGGGGCGGCGTGGATCGCTGTCATTCAGGCTGGTCGCGCGTGGCGTGCAGGGCCACGTCGCTTATCCAGACA
>JBOHYV010000053.1:0-10032 GCA_050738135.1 Rhodanobacteraceae bacterium
GATTTCCGCCGGATCCTCCACGCCGCGCTTGAGCAACTGGCGTGCGAACACGAACGCCAGCGCCAGCACGCCGCCGGCGAAGGTGAAGCCCAGCACCGACATCGCCTTCTTCGGCTTCACGGGCTGCGTGATGTCCACGGAGGGCTGATCCACCACGCGCGTGGTGCCCACGGCGCCGGCCTGCGAAATTTCCAGTTGCTGCTCCTCGTTGAGCAGACCGTTGAAGGTCGTGTTGAGCACTTGCACGTTGCCGTTGAGGCGCAGCAGTTCGCGTTGCGTATCGGGCAGCTTGTTCATCTGCTTTTGCATCCCGGCCTTTTGCCCGCGCAAGGTCGCAATCTGGTTCACCACTGCCTTGTAGGCTGGATGTTGCGGCGTATACAGGCGCGCCATCTCGATCCGTTTCGTTTCGAGCTGGCGGATGCTGCTGTTGATGTCGTCCACCTGTGTGAGCAGGCTCTGCGTCTGCATGGGCACGTTGACGGAATGCGACTGGAGTTGATATTTGTTGAGCGCGGCCTGCGCATTCACCAGCCGGTTCTTCACGATCGGCAGTTGCTTCTTGACGAACGTCAGGCTGTTGGCGGATTGCGCCGAGTTGCGCCCCACGTTCTGCGCCAGGAATGCCTGGGTCACGTGGTTGAGCACTGCAACGGCCAGGTGCGGACTGGCACTGTCAAGGCTCAGAGCGATGACGTTGGAGCCTTGTTGCGCCGGTCGCGCATCGATGGAGTCCTGCAGCCCGGCGATGGTTGTTGCCTCATTGTCGCGGGTGACGTGAAAATGCAGCCCGGGATTCGCGGTCATCTTCGCAACGCGGATCGTGACGCCGGCCTGCTTCACGGTTTGGCCAACCTGACCGCGCAGCAGGAACCGCCCCCGCATCAGCGGAATCATGCTGTCTCCCCACAGCGTGTACGCGCCGTTCTTCCCGGCAACCAGGGTCAGATCCTTTCCCAGCAGATTGCGCGGAACTTCCAACTGCGATACTTCCAGTTGCGAGCCGCCCCAGTCGTAACTGGCCAGCCCGGGCCACGGCTTGGCTACGTCGCCGGGTTTGTCAGGTGTGTACATGCCCGCCACGAGGCTGCCCAGCAGCGGCACGCGGTAGGGCGACACGACGATATCCAGTTTGAGGGCATCCACCGCGCTCTTGACCACCGAGTGCGAAGTGAGGATCGAAACGGCATCGGTAGCCGCAGGGTTGGATGCGCCCACCGCCTGCTCGACGGCAGTGATGCCCGGCAGCGACGGCGCCTGTTCGACCTGCAGCAGTGCAGATGCCTGGTAGACCGGCCTGGACAGAAAGGCGTAGGCGAGCCCGAGCAGGAAAAAGATCGCGGTGACGGTGATGATCAGCCGTTTGTGATCGATCAGCGTGCCCAGCAGCGCGCGCAGGTCGATCTCGTCCCCGGATGATGATTCCGGGGTGGGCGGCGGTAGCGCATACGCGTCGATGACTGCATGCTGCCGGGGTCCGCGATGCGGGTGTTCAAGTCGTCTGGTATGTGTCATGCACTGCATCCGGGCCCGTCCGGGCCGTTCGATCGGAACGCCAAGTACGGATGCAGAACGGAAAGATCGCGATGCCGATGCACCTGCAAGCCGTATTGCTCCGCGTCCCTGGCATGCGCTTGCGATCTCATCGCGGTGTCGCTCCATGTGCAACGCCGCGCCGCCACCTCAAGATCCGTGACGGGCAGCGTTCTTGCGGGTCTAGGTCGCAAACGCGGAGGTTTGGGGCCCGCCGTCACCTTTGCGATCCTGCACGTCGCTGCGTTGGCAAATTCGAATTGAAGATTCTTGCAACGATGCGCTGAACGAATCCATCACGAATTCGTTGCAGAGCCGGAATGTTTTTCGCATTCAGAGAACAGACAGCTGCTCACATCGCGTCAAAGGCGAATCCATACAGAAACTTGTTGCGGCATTTCCGGTGACGCACACATTTTGTTCCTGAATAAAAAATATCGAGACCGCGGCACATGCTGGACAACATCCGGATCGGCATGGCCTACTGTCCATTGACATCGCGGCCGATGGCAGTGCATCCAACTGCGTTTTCGGTTTGCGCCATCGCGACGCCCGCAACGGCAAGCGGCATGCACCCGCCGCCCTCAGCGGTTCCGTCGTCGCAACGGCCGACCGGGCGTGGCGGCGACAGACCAGATGCTCGTGTCGCCTCGCGCATGCACCACACATCCCGCCGCATGCCGGAACCCGATCGCGTCGGCGCGATGTGTGCGTGACGGGTGCGCTCTCCTGACAACAAGACTCCTGGCAACAAGGCGATGACATGGAACCTTTGCAGCGAATACCCAATGGAATGATCACCCGCGGACGGACGATGTCCGGGGCTCGCGGAACGCGCAGAGCGACCATGCTGCGGTGCCTCTTCGCGATCGTCGCGTGCGTGGCCATGGCAGGCTGTGCGCCCGGTCAGGGCATGTCGCTCAACGTGCGCACCGAGAAAGCGCACCCCGGTTACGTGCACCTGGTGCCGATCACGCCGCAGGTGATCGCCACCGAAAAGGACTCGAATGCGCCGACGGGCATCCCGCCTGCGTTGCTTGCATACCAACCGCAGCCGTACCGGATCGGTCCCGGCGATACCCTCTACATCACGGTCTGGAACCACCCCGAGCTGACTTCACCCGCTGGCAATCAGCAGCAGGCGGCTGCCAATGGTCGTGTGGTGGGGCCGGACGGCATGATCTATTACCCGTTCGCGGGCCAGGTGCACGCCGCGGGCAAGACCGTCGCGCAACTGCGCCAGTTGCTCGCGGGCAAACTGGGCTCCTACCTCAAATCGCCGAAGGTGGACGTCAGTGTGCTCAGTTACGGCAGCCAGCATGTGCTGCTCGAAGGCGCTTTCACCAAGACCGGGCCGCAGCCGGTCACGGCGGTGCCGCTCACGCTCGGCGAGGCGATGGGCAAGGCCGTGGTGGATGATCCGAACGCCAACCTGTCGGACGTGATGTTGACCCGCGACGGTCACGTCTATCACCTTGATGTCGACAGGCTCGACCGCGAAGGCCTTGCAAAACGCATTTACCTGGAAGGCGGGGACCGCGTTTTCCTGCCCTACAACGATCACCAGGAAGTCTACGTGATGGGCGAAGTCAACCGCCCGCGGGTGGTCAGGTTCAGTTCGGGCTGGGTCACGTTGACGGAGGCGATCGGTGCAGCGGGCGGTTTGAACCAGGTGACGTCGAAAGGCAAGATCTACGTCATCCGCAATACGTCCAAGCCGGGTGCGGCGAAGGCGACGGTGTACGAGCTGGATGCAGGATCCGCGGTGGCGTTCGCGCTGGCCGACCAGTTCCATGTGCGGCCGGGTGACGTCGTGTTCGCCTCCGCCGCCGGTGTCACGCGCTGGAATCGTTTCCTCAGCCAGTTGCTGCCGCTCACCAGCGCGATCAATTCGACCGCGGCGTCGCATTACTACTTTGAACGCACCAGCCACTGATTGACCGGTTACGCAGGCTGTTTTGCTTGCGTGCTTCGTCTGGTGGTGATGATGGCGCCCGTTCGCCCCAACTCCCGGACAGGCCGCCCTGCCACGGGTGCCGGCGCAACGTCGGGCACGTGCGGTGCGACGGACTAGGCGCTACCCTGCAAAGCGTCCCGCCCGTGACTCCGGAGTGACGCCATGTTCCGCACGCAACTCATTACCGCCTTCGCCCTCGGTCTGGTATCCGCCCTCGCGATCGCACTGCCGCCGCCGCCGCAGATGCAACAGCGCGTCCCGTTGATCGACACCCACAGCAAGCTCCCCGCGATGCCGCCGCCGACTGCAAGACACGATGTCACCGAGACGTATTTCGGTACGGTGGTGCACGACCCGTATCGCTGGCTGGAAGATGCCAATGCACCGGCGGTGAAGCATTGGATTGCTGCGCAGAACACTTACACCGAAAAGGTGATGGACGGATTCAAGGGCGCCAAGGCGATCGCCAGGCGTATCGGCGAACTGGCGCTTACATCCACACGGCAATTCAGCCCCGAAATTGTCGGCGACGCCCTGTTCTATCTGCGCCAGACGCCGCCGCAACCGCAGGCGGAGTTGATTGCGCAGCCGTGGCCCAACGGAGTTGCAAAGGTGCTGGTCAATCCCAATGGCGCGCACGGCAGCGTCGCGATCACGGGCTACTGGCCGTCGCCGGATGGCAAGTACGTGGCCTATGGCACGGCGGAAGGCGGCAACGAGGAGACCACGCTTCATTTCGTCGATGTCGCGACCGGCAAGACGCTGCCCGACGCACTGCCGCATGCCGGCGGAGGCACCTCGCCGCAGGCGCTGGTGTGGGACGTCGATGGCAAGGGCGTGACCTACGTGCGGCTGCCGCTGCCGGGCACGGTCCCGGCCGGGCAGTTGCAATTCAACGCGGCGCTGTATCACCATGTGCTGGGAACGCGGGCGAAGGACGATGCGCTCGAGTTCGGCAAGGGCCTGTCGAAGGTTGCCGAATACACGCTGCTTGAATCGGCCGATGGCGAGCGTGCCGCCGCATTGCTGCACTACGGAGATGGCGCCCCCGACGCGGTATACCTGCGCAACGGCAACGGCGCGTGGAAACTGGCGCTCGGCACCAATGCCAATGTGCGTGCGGCGTCCGAGATCAACCATGGTGCGGCCTGGGATGGCGACCGGCTGCTCGTGATCGCATATCGAAACGCGCCGCGCGGCAAATTGCTGGCGCTGTATGCGAACGGCAAAGCGGGGTTGCTGGTGCCTGCGTTGCCGGGTGCCTGGGCGATCCATTCGGTCGCGCCGGTCAAGGGCGGCTTCCTGATCACTGAAGTGCGCGGCCCGGACTGGCGCGTCCAGCAATACGATGCACACGGCAGGTTCGTTCGCAGCGTGCCGCTGCCGAAAAGCGGAATCGGCGTCGGGACGATTGCGAGCAGCGCGAATTCAGGCCAGGCACTGATCAGCTATTCGGGCTGGACGATTCCCTCGCGCTGGGTGGTGTACGACGCGTCGCGCGGCACGCTGAAAACCGTGTTCGAGGTCAAGCCTGCGGCGGATTACTCGAAAGTGGTCACCTATCGACTCGACGCCGCTTCCAGGGACGGCACGAAAATTCCGGTTACCGTGATCGCGCTGAAGGGCATCACGCCGGATGGCGCGCGTCCGGCGATCCTTACCGGTTACGGTGGCTTCGACATCTGCACCGCGCCGCATTTCATCGGTTCGAGCCTGGCGTGGCTGGAGCGCGGCGGCGTGTATGCGGTTGCGAACATTCGGGGCGGTTGCGAATTCGGCGAGGGCTGGCATGCAGCCGGCATGCTGGGCAAGAAACAGAACGTGTTCGACGATTTCCACGCCGCCGCACAGGCGCTGGTGCAACACCGTTGGACCGATCCCGCGCATCTCGGGATCCTCGGCGGTTCCAACGGCGGCCTGCTGATGGGTGCCGCCCTGACGCAGCATCCTTCCGATTATCGCGCGGTGGTGTCGCTGGTCGGCATCTACGACATGTTGCGCGTGGAGCTGTGGCCGAACGGGCAGTACAACATCAGTGAGTACGGCACGGTGACGAAGAAGCCGGACTTTGAATGGTTGCGCGCGTATTCACCATTGCAGAACGTCAAACCGGATACCGCATATCCGGCGGTGTTGCTGATCACCGGCCTCAACGATCCGCGCGTCGCGCCGTGGCAGTCGCGCAAATTCGCGGCGGCGTTGCAGGCCGCCAATACGTCGCGGCGTCCCATCCTGCTGCTGACCCGCATGCACGAGGGCCATGGCGTCACCGCATCCTTCAGCCAGCGGGTCGGCAACGCTGCGGCGGCGATGGCATTCTTCGCGCAGGAATTGGGGTTGTCGGCGGGCGGTGCGGCGCAGTGAGGACGGACGTCAAGGGGTACGAGACGAAAATCCGGTTGCGGATGTTTTCCGGCGTGGCATTGCTTGTGCTGCTGTGGATGATTCGGCCGAATGCGGCACTCGCGCGCTTGACGATGCGGCTGCCGCTGCCGCCGAATCTTCCCAAACCTCCCGTGAGCGGCTACGCGCCCGTGAACGGCGTGAAAATCTGGTACGGCGTGTACGGAGCCGGACAACCGGTGATCCTGCTCGAAGGCGGGGAAGATACTTCGGATGATTGGGCCTTTCTCGTGCCGGTGCTCGTGCAGCGTGGCTATCGCGCAATCGTCCTGGATACGCGCTGCCAGGGCCGCAGCACCTGTTCACCGCAAGCGTTGAATTACCATTTGTTCGCGCAGGATGTCATCGGCACGATGGATCATCTGCATATTCATCGCGCCGCCATCGTCGGCTTCAGCGACGGCGGGGTGATCGGGCTTGACCTCGCGATGCATCATCCCGATCGCGTCACGCGCGTGTTCGCGTACGGCGCTGACTCCAGCCACAAGGCGGAAATCCTCTCGCTGCCCACCGACCCCGCTGCCTATGCACACAGCAAGGCATCGGATCGCTGGTGCGAAGCCCATTATCGCGCGGAATCGCCGACGCCCGCCGCATGGCCGCGGTTTGCTGCGCGGATCGAACACATGTGGGAGACCGATCCGAATTACACGCGGGCGCAGTTGCACGCGATCCGTGTTCCGGTCTGGATCGCGGACGGCGACCGCGAGGCGTACATCAAGCGCTCGGACACCGACATGATGGCGCGGACGATTCCCGGCGCGGCGGAGTTGATCTTTCCCGACGCCGATCATTACGCGATGTGGGAGGATCCGGCGTTGTTCAATCAGGCCGTGCTGGCCTTTCTGGCAGGTGGGTGAAGGGAACGTCGCGGGTCCAGCGATGGCGACGAGGTACTAAGCTGTGCGCCGTGCCTTGCGACCAGAACCATGCCCGCGACCTTGTCCGCTGTCGAACGTGAAACCGGCTCCGACCCGCGTCACGCGGTGATCTGGTTGCATGGCCTCGGCGCCGACGGTCACGACTTCGAACCGATCGTGCCGCAACTGGTGCGGCCGGAATGGCCGGCGCTGCGCTTCGTGTTTCCGCACGCGCCGGTGCGGCCGATCACCCTCAACGGCGGCCTGCCCATGCGCGCGTGGTACGACATCGCGGGCTTCGATCTTGCGCAACGGCAAGACGATTCCGGCATCCGCAGGTCCATCGAAGATGTCGAAGCGCTGATCGCAGTTGAAATCGAACGCGGCGTACCGGCCAGGGACATCGTCCTGGCGGGATTCTCGCAGGGCGGCGCGGTCGCGTTGGCCGCGGCTTTGCGGCATGCGCGGAAACTCGCGGGCATCGTCGCGTTGTCCACCTATCTCCCGATCGCGGAAGCGACGGCCGGCGAATGCAGCGGCGCCAACGCGACGACACCGATCTTCATGGGGCATGGCGCGTTCGATCCGGTAGTGCCGCAATCGCTCGGCGAACGTTCGCGCGACCGTTTGCGCGCGTGGGGGTATGCGGTGGATTGGCACGGTTACCCGATGGCACACCAGGTCTGTCCGCAGGAAATCGCCGACTTGCAGACATGGTTCGACGCCCGGATCGCTTGACGTTGGGGCATACTGCCGGCATGGCCAGCGCCGAGCCCGAATCGAATCGCGAGCACGCCGAACTGCCGGACTTATGTTCACTCGGCTCGGTGTTCACGTTGGTCATCGTGGCGGAATTGGTGGTGGTCATCGACGCGCTGGCTCCCGATGCGCACATGCCATGGCGCGGGTTCAGCACCGCGACGCTGTTCGTGGTGTGGCTGGCACTGTTGGCTTCGCTGCTGCTGTGCCGTCTGACGCCGCTGCTGGCGCGCTGGTCACGTGCGGCCGCCTGGCCGCTGACGTGGTGCGCACTGGTCGCGTTGGTCGCGGCGGCGAGCGCGGTGGTCGCGTGGCTGGACCACGCGTTGGGCACGCAATTGACACCGGTATCCGAGGTGCGTTTCGTGGTGGAAAACGCGGTGCTGACGGGGTTGCTGGGCGCGGCGTTGCTGCGCTACTTCTACGTGCTGGCGGAGTGGCGTGCGCGGCTTGCGGCCGTTGCGCGCGCCCGCTTCGAAGCATTGCAGGCGCGCATCCGTCCGCACTTTCTCTACAACAGCATGAACACCGTGGCGGCGCTGGTACGGGTGGATCCGGACGCAGCCGAACGCACCGTCGAGGATCTTTCCGAACTGTTTCGTGCCTCGCTGGGCGCCGACGACAAACCGAGCACGCTGGGCGCCGAGCTCGGCCTGATCGGCCGTTACCTCGCTATCGAGCAACTGCGCCTGGGTGATCGCTTGAAAGTGGAGCGCGATCTGGACGATTTGCCGGCGGGGATGGAGCTGCCGGTGTTGCTGCTGCAGCCGCTGGTCGAAAATGCCGTGTACCACGGCATCCAGCCACGCCGTGAGGGCGGTACGCTGCGGATCGCCGGGCGTCGCGTCGTCGACGGCATTGAGATCGAAATTGCAAATCCGTTGCCGGACACCGCGGCCATGCCGCGCAGCGGCCACGGGCTCGACAACGTGCGGCGGCGCATCGCATATCACTTCGGTGCACGGGGCGGAGTGGAAACGCACAGTGAAGACGGGATATTCCGGGTCATCGTGAGGTTGCCGCATGCGCATCCTCATCGCTGATGACGAGCCGCTGGCGCGGGCGCGTCTGGCGGCATTGTTGCGTGATTGCGACGGCGCGGAAGTGGTCGCGAGCGTTGCCGACGGCGAGGCGGCGCTGGCAGCGTGTGCGCAGTGGCGCCCCGATCTCATGTTGCTGGACATCGCCATGCCGGGGCTCGACGGCGTCGGGGTGGCACGGCGTCTGGCGGTGTTGCCCGACCCGCCGCAACTGGTGTTTTGCACGGCCTATGAGGAACACGCGCTGGCGGCGTACGAATTGCGCGCGGCCGATTACCTCCTGAAGCCGGTGCGGATCGAGCGCCTGCGCGAAGCGCTCGCGCGCGCGATGGCACTGCAGCAACGCGGATCGCCCGCGACTGCAACGCTGCTCGCGCAGATCCACGCTGCGCCTGTCAGGATTCCGTTGACGGAAGTCCTGTACCTGAGCGCCGATGACAAGTACGTCACGGTGCACCGTGATGCGGGCGAGGTATTGGTCGAGCAATCGCTCAAAAGCATCGAGGAATCATTCCCGGATCGTTTCGTGCGCGTGCACCGCGGTTGCCTCGTCCCCGTCGAACGCCTGCTGGGTTTGCGTCGCGACGCCGACGGTACCGTGCGCGCATTGATCGCGGGCAGCGATGCGGCGCCCGAGATCAGCCGTCGCAATCTTGCGGCGGTGCGCAAGCTGCTGCGCGGCGGTTGACATGCGTTTCTTTGTGGTGCTTCTGTGACGTCTGCGCACACCTCACGCCATGCTGCAGAACGACATCCATGTCTTGGTTCCGCGCGCAGTCCTTACGCGCGGGTACCTTTTGTTACGGCAAAAGGCACCAAAACCACTGCGCCGGGCATGACGGTTTCAGCGACGCCGTGTCGCTGAAACTTCCCTTGGTGCTCGCCGAACGGCAGCCGCGCCGAACTCGCACATCCCCTGTGCTCGGACATGCGGCGCTTGCTCTGCCGTTCGGCTGTGCGCCGCGGCGTCATGCAACGGCGCGGAGAAAGCTCTGCTTCGTTGCCGGTCATCCTGACCTGCAATTTCACAATGCAGATCGGCTCAGGCCATGGAGGGCCGGTAGCGGAGCGACAAACGGCGCCGTTGGCGGTGCCGCAGTCGTGCAGGCGAGCGCGCGGGAAGGGCGCGCATGTCCGACGGCAGGGATGCCGGAGTTCGCGCCGGCGCGCGATCGGCAAGCGGCAAGGGAAGCCGAGGCAATACGACGTTGCCGAGGCCACCGCCTCCGGCGCCACGGTCTTTGGTGACTTTCTGCCGAAACAGAAAGTCACTCGCTCGCCGCTGAGGCGAGCGAAACCAAGCCCAAAACGTTTCATGCCCGCGAAGCGGGCGAAAGCGCTTTTATGGCGGGAAGGCGCCGGGAAAAGGCATGGATGCCGATACATGGTCGAATGGCGATGAAGACAAATCACGTGTATGCAAGATCACTGGTCAAGCGACCCAAGCCGCCAGCACGATCAGCGCCACCACTGCCAGCCA
>JBOHYV010000054.1:0-9984 GCA_050738135.1 Rhodanobacteraceae bacterium
GTTCCATGGCAGCAAGCAGCGCCGTCTGCAGCGTCACGAACAAGGGCAGCATCAGCACGCACCAGATGAGGAACATGCGTTGGCCCAGCCCGTACCACGCTTCGGTCGGGGTGATGCGGTGCGCACCAGCAGGCATGTGATGCGCATGGCCCAGAGACACCAACATCACCAGGGCCGCGACCGCCAGCGGGCAGACCAGCACCACCCACAGTGCCAGGGTGTTTTTCAACTTCAGCCTTTCGGCATTGAATGCGCGCAGCCATGCGGTCATGCCGCCTTCTCCCGCTCGCCGGTCAGTTCGAAGAACAGCGTATCCAGCGACTGCCGATGCCGCACCAGCCGGGACACGGCATGACCGTGTTCGACGAGCAGACGATTGATGACGTGGTCGGGCTGGCGCGGGTGATCCAGATGCAGCGTGTTGGCATCCACCAGCTCGGGCGCTTCACCGGCCTCGCGAAGACACGCGTAGGCAGCCTTGCCGTCCCCGCACGCAATTTCAAGGGTTTCACCGGACCGGCTGCGCAGCTCTTCCAGCGTGCCCTCGAATAGCAGGTGCCCTTCATGGATCACCCCGACATGCGAGGCCAATTGCTCGACTTCAGTCAGCAGATGGCTGGAGAGAAACACGGTCACGCCGAGCTCGCGGGTCATGCGCAAGATGAAGCGGCGCATTTCGACGATACCCGCGGGATCGAGGCCGTTGCTCGGCTCGTCAAGGATCAGCAGGCGCGGGCTACCGAGCAGGGCCAGTGCGATGCCGAGCCGCTGGCGCATGCCAAGCGAGAGTTCGCGCACCCGTTTTCGACGTGAAACCGGGTCATCCAGGTTTACGAGCTTCAGCACCTCGTCGATGCGTGCGACCGGCGCGTCGATGAGGCGACGGGTGACCTCCAGATTGTCGTACGCGCTCAGGTGCGGATACAGCGAAGGGTTTTCCACCATTGCGCCGACCGTGCCGAGTGCCCGTCGATCCGAGTGCGTCAGTGCCGATCCGAACAAACGCACTTCGCCTGCATCCGGGCGCAGCAGCCCCAGCAGCAGACGGATGGTGGTGGTTTTTCCGGCACCGTTGGGGCCCAGAAACCCGTAAACGGCGCCTTCGGGAACCTGCAGATTGAGACCATGCACGCCTTGGCCGTGACCGAAGACACGGGTCAACTCACACGTGCTGATAGCCGACATGGAACGGCCCTTGTTGCGCAGTACACGCGCGAAACGATGCGGGCGAGCGCGTACGCGAGCCAGTGCCAAGAGTCACAAAATCGCCATCAACACCATTGCCGGCAAAGGCATGCACACTCACGGCGGCGGCGAGGGATCCTGGTCCTGCTGCATCAAATCGCGCAGCGCGGCCTGCATGCGCGCATGCACCCGCACCAGCGAACCCCACAGGAACCACACGGTGAACGCGCCGATCACCAGCAACGCCACCAGCACGCCGCGCGGCGGCAGGATGCTGCTGCCCAGCGCTGCGACCAGCAACGCCATCCCGGCGAGCGCTGCCAGCGGCACGAGTTTTCCGAGCACCCGGCGCAGACCCGCGGTGCGCACGCCATGCATCTGTTCGCTGATGCCGAGTTCGGCCAACAGCATGCCCAGTGCATCGGCCTTGCGATAGACCGCGATCAGCATCGGCAGCGACACGAACAGCGCCAGCGCCCAGATCAGCGAACGCCGCGCCACCGGCGACAGCGGCAAGTGCGGCCACCAGCGCGGCAGCATCGTGCTGACGAACGCGCCGATGCCGAACACCGCGCACACCAGCACCAGGTTCACCGCGATGTGCCAGAGCAGCCGGCGCAGCATCTTCGCCAGCCTCACATCGCGCTGTGCCGGTGCGGTGCCGCCGATCCACTCGTGATAACCCTGCGCCAGCGAACGCACCGACGAAGGCGTCACGCGTCGCAAGCCGGCGAGCATCAGCGGCTCGGCCCGCAGCAGCAGCGGCGAAACCAGCATGCACGCCACCGCTGCGGTCACCGTCAGCGGATACAGGAATTTTCCGATCGCACCCGCGGCAATGCCCAGCGATGCGATCACGAACGAGAACTCGCCGATCTGCGCCATCGTCAGCCCGGTGCGCAGCGCATCGCGCGCATTGCGCCCCGCACACACGAACGCGCCAACGCTGCACGCCAGGGTCTTGCCCACGACTACCGCCAGCGCCAGGCCCAGCGCCGGCCACAGCCAGGGCAACATTTGCGAGGGATCCAGCAGCAGCCCGATCGCGACGAAGAAGATCGCCGCGAACATGTCGCGCACCGGTCGCACCAATCGCACGATGCGCTCCGAACAACGTGCCTCGGCCACCACCACGCCGGCCAGGAACGCACCCAGCGCCACGCTGAAACCTTCCCACACCGCCAGCAGGCAGGCGCCGAAGCAGATGCCGAGCGCGGTCACCAGCAGCGGCTCGTCACGCCCGCGTCGGGCCAGCCAGTCCAGCAGCCGCGGCAACAACAACAGGCCCAGCACCAGCGCCACCGCAACGAACAGCAGCATCCGCCACAACACCCTGAACGCGATGTCCGTGGTATCGGCGCTACCCGCCGCGACCGCACTCAACACCGTGATCAGCACCACGGTCAGCACCTCTTCCGACACCAGCATGCCGACCATCCCGGCGACAAAACTCTGGCCGCGCCAGCCGCGGTCGCTCACCGTGCGCAGCGCGATCATGGTGGAGGAAAAACAGATCACGCCGCCCAGGAACAACGCTTCGCGCGCGCTCAATCCCGCCAGTCGCCCGATCTCGATGCCGACCCACAGCATCAACCCCGCTTCCACCAGCGCGGCCAGCATCACCCCTGCGCCGAGCGCGCGCAGCTTGCGCAAATTGGAATCGAGCCCCAGCGTGAACATCAGCAGCACCACGCCCAGGTTGGCGATCGACTGCATCGTGCGCTGGTCGGTCAGGAACCGCCACGGCATGTGCGGGCCGATCAACACGCCCGCAACGATATAGCCGAGCAGCACCGGCAGCCGCAAGCGTGGAAACACCACCACCACCACGCCCGCGGCCAGCATCACGCAGGCCAGATCACGGATGAATTCGATCTCGTGCAAGGCGTCCCTCCACGGGTCATGCGCGAAACGATTCCCATGCAAAATGCTTGACGCTGAAATCGACCGCACCTATCCTTGCGCGTTCCCAGCGTGGGGCCATAGCTCAGCTGGGAGAGCGCTACAATGGCATTGTAGAGGTCGCCGGTTCGATCCCGGCTGGCTCCACCAACACCCCACGCATGTCCCCATCGTCTAGAGGCCTAGGACACCACCCTTTCACGGTGGCGACCGGGGTTCGACTCCCCGTGGGGACGCCATGTTTGTTGCCATCGCACGCGGTGATGCAAGTAAAATGTGCGACCCGGTGAAGGTAACACGCGCAAACGCAAGCCGGGATGCAGAACAATGATTCTGCAAGATGCGGGTTCAAAACGGAACAATGCGGAGCGGTAGTTCAGCTGGTTAGAATGCTGGCCTGTCACGCCGGAGGTCGCGGGTTCGAGTCCCGTCCGCTCCGCCAATTCGAGGTTTTGCAACGTCCCACAAAGTCTCAAAAACCATCTGTAGCCCGCATAACAGCGGGCTTTTTTATGCCTACAATGTTCCGAGCCATCCACTGACATCCATTAACAAAAGCGAGTACGCTTGTGAGTGAAGCCCGTTTACTCACTCAAAAATGTTACTCATACCATGCTGACCGACATCAAGTTACGCAATCTGAAGCCGTGCGCCAAGCTGTACCGCAAAGCCGACACTGCGGGCTTGTGCATCGAAGTGCGGCCGACCGGCTCGAAGCTTTGGCGCTACCGCTATCGCTTCGACGGCAAGGCGTCCATGCTCTCGCTAGGCGAATATCCTGTCGTTTCGCTGGCCAACGCGCGTGAGCTTCGTGCCGCCGCACGCAAGCGGCTGGACGCCGGCGAGAACCCCGTCACTGCACGCCGAACTGAAAAGCACGCCAAGCTGACCTCGGCACGCAACACCTTCGAGTCAATCGCAATCGAGTGGATCGAAAAACAGGAAGGCCAGTGGACGCTTCACCATGCACTGGACGTGCAGCGTTCCCTGGTAAAGGAAGCCTTTCCCGCCATCGGCAGCCGGCCCGTCAGCGAAATCGAGCCGCCGGAAGTTCTGAGCTGTCTAAAGGCCATCGAGCAGCGCGGCGCGCTGGAAGTTGCGCATCGAACGGCGCAACGCATCGCCGCAGTGTTCCGCTTTGCCGTGCTCACCGGCCGCGCCAAGTACAACCCCGCTGCTGACCTGCGCGGCGCGCTGAAAACGCGCAAGGCACAGCATATGAAGGCAATGGACATTGCCGACGTTCCCGAGTTCCTGGAGAAGCTGGAAAATTACGCGGGGTATCCCGAAACCGCCTTGGCACTGCGATTGCTGATGCTCACGTTTGTCCGCACGAACGAGTTGCGCGGCGCCCGTTGGGACGAAATCGACTTCCATAGCGGAACGTGGATCATCCCCGCAGAGCGCATGAAGATGCGGGAAGCCCATACTGTTCCACTCTCAACCCAAGCTTTGGCGATCCTGCGGGATCTACAACCCTTCACGGGTGCGGCACCGTTCCTGTTCCCTGCCCGCTCCAACGCGCACAAGCCCATGAGTAACAACACCATGCTGTTTGCGATGTACCGGCTCGGCTACCACGACCGCGCCACGGTTCACGGCTTCCGAGCGTTGGCCTCGACAACTTTGAACGAGCAAGGCTGGTCACCGGATGTGATCGAACGTCAGCTAGCGCATGCCGAACGTAACAAGGTGCGCGCAGCCTACAACCGTGCGCAGTACATGGCCGAGCGCAGAAAGATGATGCAAGCCTGGGCCGACTATCTCGACGGCTTGCGGATGGGCGGAAATGTTATTTCGATCCGAAAGCATGCAGGCTGATCCGGCGCGATCGACGACATGAGAGGGGCTCCGGCACAATACTGCGATCATCGGAGCGGGCTTCGAAAAGTACGGCGCGCTGTACTTTTGGGGGTGGCGAAGCGACGAGCGAAAAGTTCAGCCTGCTGAACTTTCCAACGAGACAAAATGGCTAGTGCAGGATAGGGATGACGGGTACGCGTTTTAAAGTAATTGTCCCAGAACGTCCCTTGATCCTCATGTCTGCAATCCACTTTTTGCACGCAAACGGGGCCATATTTTAAGCTCCTGTCCCCACATTCGACCTACGTCCAATCCAGACATGCCCCTGATTGCCGCTCAATGCAGTGAACCCACCAAGTTGCGTTTTCGCGCGCTGGCCGAGCGCAATGGAGTGAGTGAGTCGGTGCTGCTCCGCAAGATGATCGACCAAGTCTTGGCCGGAAACGAAAAACCATCAGACCTTGAACGTTTCGGCGGTAGTCGAAGGGGCCGCGGCGGTCAGTTACGACTGCGCTTGCGCCCCAAGGAGGTCGCGGCGATTCGGGCATTGGCCGAACCCGCCGGCCAGTCGGCCCAAGGTTGGGTCGTGGCACAGCTGCGGCACCGGCTCGAAAACGCCATACCTTTCGCGAAGGATGAGCTGACCGCGCTGCGTGATGCCCTGCGGGAGATCGGCACGGTGGGCCGGAACTTGAATGCGATCACGCGCCACTTGCACCGCAGTGGGCAGTTCCTGGGAGAACAGTTGAACCTTGATGGGCTGTCAAAGGCCGTGGAGCGGATACGCCGCGAATTGATCGAGACCCTCACGCGTGCCACGCACCGAAGCGGCTTCGAAAGGGATTCTTGATCAGCCCGCCGGCAAGCGAATTGAAGGTTAAGCTGGCGTCCACTCGGCACACAACAACTCGGCCTGCTTGAGTACCGTCTGCACCGCTGCATCCTGCAAGTCAGGCGGGTAGCCGTATTTGTTGAGGATGCGCTTGACCAAGACGCGGATACGCGCGCGGGCGCCCTCACGGTACTGCCAGTCAATGCTGGTGTTCGCGCGTACCTTGCTGATCAACTCGGTCGCGATGACCTTCAATTTGTCGTCACCCATCACCTGTCGCGCGCTACCGTTCGCAGCCAGCGCATCGTAGAACGCCACTTCGTCGTCGCTCAGACCCAGATCCCCGCCACGCTTGTTGGCATCGTTCATTTCCTTCGCCAATTTGATTAGCTCGTCGATTACTTCCTGGGTCGCGATGGCACGGTTGTGATACGCGTTGAGGGATTTCTTCAATTTCTCGCTGAAGAGCTGGCTTTGCACCAGATTGTGTTTGGAGCGCAGGTTGATTTCGTCCTTGAGCAACTTCGCCAGCAATTCCGCGGCCACGTTCTTGTGCTTCAGCCCTCTGACTTCGGACAGGAACTGTTCGGACAGGATGCCGATATCCGGTTTGGGCAACCCCGCGGCGGTGAAGACATCGATCACCCGCCCGTCCGTCACGATCGCCTTCGACACCAACTGGCGTACCGCGGCGTCGAGTTGTTCGGGTGTCTTGCGGCCGTCGATGGTGCGTTTGTTGAGCGCGGACTGCACCGCCTGCAAGAACGATACATCATCGCGAATCGCGGTCGCCTCGGCACTGGCGGCACAGAGCGCGAAGGCGCGTGACAACTCGGTAACGACCTGCACGAAGCGCTGCTTTCCGTCCTCCTGTTCGAGGATGCGCTCCTGCGCCGAGGGAATCAGCGCCAGGCGTTCACCAGACGTACCCGTGGTCCACTTCGACCAGTCGAAGCCATGCAACATGTCGCAGGCGACGCCGTACTTCTCTTCCATTACAGCGATGGCCTGCGCGATGTCGTAAGCTGGCTCGCCCCGGCCGCCGCTTTCCGTATAGATCGCGAGGGCTTGCTTGAGCTGATCGGCGAGGCCGAGGTAATCGACGACCAGGCCGCCGGGTTTGTCGCGAAACACACGATTAACCCGGGCGATCGCCTGCATCAAACCGTGGCCCTGCATCGGCTTGTCGAGATACATCGTCTGCAGACACGGCGCATCGAAGCCGGTCAGCCACATGTCGCGCACGATCACGATGCAGAAAGGATCCTTTGGGTCCTTGAAGCGGTTGGCCAGCCTCCGGCGCCTGTCCTTGTTGCGGATATGCGGTTGCCAAGCCGGACCGTCGGCCGCGCTTCCGGTCATGACGACTTTCGCCACGCACTCCCTGCCCTGCTCGGCTTCTGGATCGTCGTCTTTCGCACTGGCCCAATCGGGTCGCAGCTTGATGATCGCGTCGTACAACTCCACGCAGATGCGCCGGCTCATGCACACCACCATCGCCTTGCCGCCGACTGCCTCATTGCGCTTCTCGAAATGTGCCACCAGATCGGCGGCGACCAACGCCACGCGCTTGGGGTCACCGACCAGCGCTTCCAGCGCCGCCCACTTGCTGCGCAGCTTCTCCCGGCTGGTTTCTTCCTCGCCCTCGGTGATCTGCTCGAATTCCTCATCCAGTTTGCCAATCTGCTCTGCATTCAAGCCCAGCCGCGCAATGCGGCTCTCGTAGTAGATCGGTACGGTCGCCTTGTCGGCTACCGCACGCTGGATGTCATAGATGCTGATGTAGTCACCGAACACCGCGCGCGTGTTGGCGTCGGTCTTCTCGATCGGTGTGCCGGTGAAGCCTATGAACGACGCCTGCGGCAATGCGTCGCGCATGTGCCGCGCCAGGCCGTCGATCAGGTCGTACTGGCTGCGGTGCGCTTCGTCGGCAATCACGACGACATTGCGACGCCGACTCAACGCCGGCAACTGCTCGCCCTTGACGGGCAGAAACTTCTGGATGGTGGTGAATACCACGCCACCACTGGCCACCGCCAGCAGCTCGCGCAACGACTCGCGGCTCTCGGCCTGCACCGGCATCTGGCCGAGCAGGTCGTTGCAGCGCTGGAACTGCCCAAACAACTGATCGTCCAGGTCGTTGCGGTCGGTCAGCAATACCAGCGTCGGGTTGCGCATCGCCGGTTCGCGGATGATGCAACCCGCGTAGAACAGCATCGACAGGCTCTTGCCGCTGCCCTGGGTGTGCCAGACCACGCCGGCGCGCCGATCGCCCGGTTGACCGCCATGCGCGCGGCCGGTCCAGTATTCGCCTTGATCGTCGCGAGCGTCCTTGCCATCGCGCATCCCACTGGCGCGTAGCGTTTCTTCCACCGCCGCGTTGACCGCATAGAATTGATGATAACCAGCGATCAACTTGTGCAGAGCGCCGCTGTCCGGATCTTCCTCGAAGGCGACGAAGTGTTGCAACAGATCGAGAAAACGCTTGCGCTCGAATACGCCGCGCACCATCACTTCCAGTTCCAGCATCGACGGCGGCGCATCACCCGCGCCGTCGATGGTGCGCCAAACCTTGAACCATTCCTGGCTCGCAGTCAGCGAGCCGATCCGCGCCTGCAGCCCATCGCTCGCCACCAGCACTGCGTTGTAGGCGAGCAGCGACGGGATTTCCTGCTTGTATGTTTGCAGTTGCTTGTACGCGCTCCAGATGGTCGCGTCCTCGTCGGCCGCATTCTTCAACTCGATCACGCCCAGCGGCAGACCGTTGACGAACACCACCACATCCGGACGGCGGTGATGCTGGCCTTCGACGACGGCAAACTGGTTCAGTGCCAACCAATCGTTGGCCTTTACATCCTCGAAATCCACCAGCCGCACCCAATCCCCGGCAATACCGCCCCCGGGACGCGGGTATTCCACTTGCACCCCATCGCGCAGCATGCGGTGGAACACACGATTGGTTTGGACCAGCGACGGCGTGGCGACACGCAACACCTTGCGCAGCGCATCTTCGCGCGCACCCTCGGGAATGTGCGGATTCAGGCGCGCGCTCGCGGCCCGCAGACGCCCAACAAGGATTACATCACTAAACGAATTGCGTTCTGTCGCCGGTTCGCCGGGCGCCAACTCCGGCCCGTGCATAACCGCATAGCCAAGCTCGCTGAACCAGGCTAGCGTGGCGTCTTCGACGGTGGATTCGTTGAAACTGGTCATGCCCCTCCCCGTCTGACAACCAACTCATTGCATTGAGCAATTCTACTCAACGCACCAAAAACGCCCTATAGCGATGGCACGCACGCCCGTTTCCGTCTGATTGCAAGATTGTGCGGCGGCTGATTGAAAGGTGTGGTGGCCCGCCCGCATCGACCACATGCGCTTTACCGTGACCAGAATTCCTCCAGGCAATCCCATGAGGTGTCACCGACTGTTCGGATATGTCAGCGAATCCTGAAGCCATGGGTTTCCGGCCGTTGCTGCGGCAATCTGAGATAACACGCTGGCTTCGATCGCTGTATGTCGAATAATTGCGCCAACCGTATTTTCGATGTGCATATTCGTGTCGCGCCCAACCCAGCTCGTCGCACTGCCTTCGTTGCCGTATCCCGCTGCACACTCTCGCACCGCGCTCGCGCCCCAAGAATCTGCCAAGCCTTTCAGCGCGCCATCGTCAACCGCTCTCCTCGAAAGCGTACGAATTTCTTCTGGTCTGCCCTTATACAACACGTGTTCTTCCGCTGTGGTGATCCGAACGCGGCTCGGGGGCCTGACTGGCACGTTGGATTCCGTTTGGGTTGGATAAACCACGCCGTAATCGCCAAAAAGCATCGATGGGCGCCCAGGACCCGAGGCAAGCCGTCGCCATACCCGGAACTCGACCTGAGGTATGTGCATTACCTTGCCCCTTTCATGACGCGTCAGGGAATCCGGCATGCTCGATGCGGCGAATACAACCCGACGATAGCCCAAGCGAAGCGTCATTTCCGCCGCCGCGCGCAGGGACTCCGCGAGCGCGACCTCATCGACCGCCTCCACCGGTACGCGAGCCAGGGATTCCGCATCCAGGTAAAGATCAATGTCTCCTGGCGAGGCTGAAACGAAGTTCACGGTCTCCCAAAGTACGCGCTCGAGCATCGCCGTTGACGCAAAGTCCTCACTCGGTACCCGTAGCGCCATGCCGCGCTTGTCGCGCGCGGCGACTCGAGATACGGCTTCAAAGTAAGACGTGCCCGGCCCTCGCAGGGAAAGCGGTGCCACCACCGGTA
>JBOHYV010000055.1:0-9947 GCA_050738135.1 Rhodanobacteraceae bacterium
CGGCCGAGCTGCGCGCGGCGGTCACACCCGAACTCGGCGCGGGCTTCTTCGCGATCGATCTTGAAAAGGTGCGTGACGCGGTGACGGTACTGCCGTGGGTCGGACAGGTAGAGGTGAGCAAGCACTGGCCGGATGCGCTGGACATCACCGTCACGGAGATCCAGCCGATCGCGCATTGGGGCAGCAGCGCATTGCTGGATCGCGACGGCCGCATCTTCAAGGTGCCGGACGCGGGCGTCGTGAACGGCCTGCCGCAATTCAATGCGCCCGACGACCGCGCCGCCGACGTGATGGCATTTTATCGCACCGCCCTCACCGACTTCACGCCCTACGACCTGCGCGTCACCGGAGTGGATCTGTCCGCGCGCGGAAGCTGGACCCTCGTGCTTTCCAATGGCGGCCGCGTGGTGGTGGGCAACGATCACCCCGACCAGCGGCTCGCGCGTTTCGCGGCATCGCTGCCAATTCTTATGCGCGGGCGCAGCGACGGTTTCACGTATGCGGATCTGCGCTACAGCAACGGCTTTGCGGTGCGCTGGCCCGGGCCAGCGCCAATCCTTCCCCCGAAATCTGCCAATGGTGGTTCCCATGCTGCTGACGGAAACGTTTAGACCCATGAACCGCAAGAGCGACAAGAATCTCGTGGTCGGCCTCGACATCGGCACCTCCAAGGTGATGGCGATCGTCGGCGAATACCTGCCGGGCGACCCGGTCGAGGTGATCGGCTTCGGCAGTCACACCTCGCGCGGCATGAAGAAGGGCGTGGTGGTCGAAATCGACTCCAACGTGAACTCCATCCAGCGCGCGATCGAGGAAGCCGAACAGATGGCCGGTTGCGACATCCGCTCGGTGTGCGCCTCGATTTCCGGCAGTCATCTCGAGTCTCGCAACTCGCATGGCGCCGCCGCGATCCGCGACCACGAAGTCGCAGCCGGCGATCTGGAACAGGTACTGGAATCGGCCAGCGCGGTGGCGATCCCGGCCGACCGCAAGGTGCTCTACAAGGAGCCGCAGGAATATCGGATCGACGGTCAGGACGGCATCCGGCACCCGATCGGGATGAGCGGGGTGCGGCTGGAAGCCGGCGTCCACCTGGTGACCGGTGCGGCCTCGGCGGTGCAGAACATCACCAAGTGCATCCAGCGCTGCGGGCTCCAGGTGGACGATCTGGTGCCCGCCGCGGTCGCCGCGTCCAAGTCGGTGCTGACCGAAGACGAGCGTGAGCTGGGCGTGTGCGTGGTCGATCTTGGCGCCGGCACCACCGACATCGCGATCTACACCCACGGCTCGATTCGCTATGCCAAGTCGTTGCCGCTCGGCGGCGACCAGGTCACGTCCGATATCTCCCAGTACGTGCAGACGCCCACCGGCAACGCCGAGGAAATCAAGGTGAAGTACGGCTGCGCGCTCGCCCAGTTGGCGCGCGGCGAGGAAACCATCCAGGTGCCGAGCGTGGGCGAGCGTCCGCCCCGGCGTTTGCAGCGGCAGGCGCTGGCGCAGTCGATCCAGGCGCGCTACGAGGAAATTTTCGAGATGGTGCAGGACGAGATGCGCCGCTCGGGCTACGAGAACCTGTTGGCGGCCGGGGTGGTGCTGACCGGCGGCGCAGCCCGCATCGAAGGCTCGCTGTATCTGGCCGAGGAAGTGTTCCACAAGATGGTGCGCCTTGGCGTGCCGCAGCATGTCACCGGCGCGACCGAAGTGATCGCTACGCCCGCGAATGCGACCGGCATCGGCTTGCTGCTGCACGGCTCGCGCGAAGGCGGCAGTCGCGTGATCGGAGGAGCGGTCGGCGACAGCGTGGCCGGCTTCATCGGCAAGGCAAGGGGCTGGTTGACGCGCAACTTTTGAAGCGAGCCCTCTCCCTCTGGGAGAGGGATTTCAAGACAGGCGCCGCGGCGCCGAGGCTCGGGACGGGCCGAACCTTCCGAAACGGAAGGGCATCACCACGGCAGCATGACAACAGCAGCATGACTTTCAGCAGCACGGAGGACGGGCAATGTTTGAACTGGTGGAACAATTAGCACCCAATGCGGTGATCAAGGTGATCGGTGTCGGCGGCGGTGGCGGCAACGCCGTCAGCCACATGGTCAATTCATCCATCGATGGCGTGGAGTTCATCTGCGCCAATACCGACGCGCAGGCTCTGAAAAGCTCCGGGGCGCGTACCACCCTGCAACTCGGCGAAACGGTGACCAAGGGCCTCGGCGCCGGTGCGAATCCCGAGATCGGCCGGCAGGCCGCGCTCGAGGATCGCGACCGGATCGTGGAAGTGCTGGACGGCGCCGACATGGTGTTCATCACCTGCGGCATGGGCGGCGGTACCGGCACCGGCGCGGCGCCGGTGGTGGCGCAGCTCGCCAAGGAAAAGGGCATCCTGACGGTGGCGGTGGTGACCAAGCCGTTCCCGTTCGAGGGCCGTCGGCGCATGCAGGTGGCGTTGAAGGGTATCGAGGATCTGCAGCAGTACGTCGATTCGCTGATCACCGTGCCGAACGAAAAGCTCCTGACCGTGCTCGGCCGTGAGGTGACCTTGTTGAATGCGTTCAAGGCTGCCAACGACGTGCTGCAGGGCGCGGTGCAAGGCATCGCGGACCTGATCACCCGCCCGGGCCTGATCAACGTCGACTTCGCCGACGTGCGTACCGTGATGAGCGAAATGGGCATGGCCATGATGGGCACCGGCAACGCCCGCGGCGACGACCGCGCGCAGGCGGCGGCCGAGGCGGCCATCAACAATCCGCTGCTGGAGAACGTGGACCTTTCGGGCGCCTGCGGCATCCTGGTCAACGTCACCGCCGGTCCCAACCTCACCATGCGCGAGTTCGACGAGATCGGCCGGGTGGTGCACGACTTCGCCAGCGAGGATGCGACCGTGGTGCTGGGTACCGCGCTCGACCCCGACCTGTCCGACGATGTGCGGGTCACGGTGGTCGCGACCGGCCTGAACCGCGCCGCCAAGCCGCAGCTGCGCCCCGTCGCCAAGCCGGAAACCATCGAGATGCCGCAGCCGCGGCGGGTGCTGCGTACCGGGACCGACAACGGCGTGGCGGATTTTTCCGCGCAGCCTGAACCGGCTGGTGCCGCGACGGGCAAGGCGCCGGCAGCCACGGCCGCCAAGCCCGACAAGGAGGCGACTTCAGGTTACGACTATCTGGACATTCCGGCGTTTCTCCGCCGGCAAGCGGACTGAGTGCGAGCGATCGCTGATCGCTGCATCCACGGACGAGGTCGCAAAGGGAGGTGCCCCGCGTGCAGGATGCACCGGAGCGGTCGGGAAGCCGCTGTCCATGGGCAAGAGCCCCGTGGCCCGATTTTGCAAAGCGCATCAAGGCGCCTTGGAAAGGCGCGAAGTCCCCGCACTGCCGGACTCCCGTCCCCGGCAGTGCGGACGCTTTTTATCGACAGCGTGCAGGGAACCTGTGGCGGTGGACGTTGTCTCTTGTCGCCGTGGCGTTGGCACGGGGGGCTCAACGGGTCCGTCGATCGGGACAATCGTGGCCAGGATCACGCCATCTATCCAACCGCGGTTTAACTGAACGCGTCAGTCCACTTTATTCGCGCTGACAACCGTGGTAGGATCGCCCACGCCTTAGCGTTGTTCTAACGGGATTACAACGAAAAATGATCAAGCAGCGCACGCTCAAGAACGTGATCCGCGCGACGGGCGTCGGCCTGCATACGGGCGAAAAGGTCTACATGACCTTGCGCCCGGCTGCGGTCAACACTGGCATCGTGTTTCGTCGCATCGATCTTGCAGAACCCGTCAGCATTCCTTCGCGCTGCGAATACGTGGGCGACACCCGCCTTTCAAGCACGCTGATCAAGGACGATGTTCGCGTCGGTACGGTCGAGCATCTGCTTTCGGCGATGGCGGGCTTGGGCATCGACAATGCCTACGTGGATCTGTCGGCGCCGGAAGTACCGATCATGGACGGCAGCGCCGGCCCGTTTGTATTCCTGCTGCAGTCGGCAGGCATCGAGGAGCAGTCTGCGCCCAAGCGGTTCATCCGCATCAAGAAACCCGTCAAGGTCGAGGACGGCGACAAGTGGGCCCAGTTCGAGCCGTTCGACGGCTTCAAGGTAGGTTTCTCGATCGAGTTCCAGCACCCGATCTTTTCGCGTCGCGCCTCGCGCGCCGAAATCGATTTTTCGACCACCTCCTTCGTCAAGGAAGTCAGCCGCGCGCGCACCTTCGGCTTCATGCGCGACATCGAAATGCTGCGGGAAAAGAACCTCGTGCTGGGCGGCTCGATGGACAACGCCATCGTGCTGGATGACTACCGCGTGTTGAACGAGGATGGCCTGCGTTACGAGGACGAGTTCGTCAAGCACAAGATCCTCGATGCGATCGGCGACCTCTATCTGCTGGGCCACAGCTCGATCGGCGCCTTTTTCGGTCACAAGTCCGGGCACCAGCTGAACAACCGGCTGCTGCGCGCGCTGCTTGCAGACAAGTCCGCGTGGGAAGAAGTCACGTTCGACGACCCTGCGCTCGCGCCGATTTCCTACGCGCATCCCGCCCAGGCTGTGTAAATGCTTCATCCCTGAACGCCGCAACATTTGGCGTTCAGGTGACGGCTGCTCACGCTTCGGGTAAAGACCAGAACGGGCATCCTGCCCTGACTTTTCGCGAAGGTCTGCGATCATCCCTGATCGCTGCGCAACGTGAGCTCCAAGCCACGTGCCGGGTGCTCGCGGTCGGCGGCGTCGGAACGGGCATCCTGCCCTGACTTTTCACGAAACACTGTGGCCCCCGACGATTGTTGTCCTGCTGGGCGACGGCTGCGCTGGGCGGCCCCAATTCACATTTCGTGACATTGGTTGATTTCGGCGAGCACGCCTGCACCCGCCCGTGCTATAAGGTCCGCTTGCGTCCACGGATGATCGGGCGAGATGGCCTTGGCGCTTACTCGGCCGGCGGGTTTTCCGCATGGGCGGCAAGCCCGAGGAACAATGTGCGCAAGTCAGGATCGGTAACGGCTGATGCGGCGGCGCGAAGGGTCTGCGCAGCGCGGGGGGTCAGGGCCGGTAGGGCGACGGAGTCGCCGGACGACGTCGTGAGTGGCGCCACTCTTGCCGTGACGGAGCTCGCGGCCAACCCGAGGGAATGTACGGCAGCAAGGATGCGGGTTTGCTGGACGCGGGCGCGCGTGGCCCAGGCAGACGATTCGACCAGCAGCAGGACTCGATCGTTGCGCAAGCCGGCAAAAACGACGTGTTCGCGCAGGGGACTCGGCAGCAGCGGAACAATGCGTTGGCTGATGTGGTCAATTTGATGAGCGCGGGCGGCCAGATCGGCAACCGGCGCGCATTGCGAGATCGGCGTCGGGCCATGGGTGTCGCGTGGTGGCAGCGGCCTGGCAGGAGACAAGAATGAACATCCAAGGGATTTGCTCAAGATGGGCATGATACTGGTGGCGCGCTCGCGCCGATGCGAATGGTCGAATGCCCATTTCGACGAACGCAGGTTGGCCAACCGCAAATTGTGTTGGCGGGTTTCGATGGGCATGGCGGCGTGCGTGGCTGCGAGCGCGGCGCTGGCTATCTGGATAGCCAGTCCGAGCGGCCGCACATTGGCCAGGATCGACACCATGCACCAGCAGATCGCCGCGCAGAAGGCGGAGCTTCGTCAGGTGCGCCAGAACGCCCAGCAGGACGTCCGCCGGATGGCGATGAACCTGGGGGAGCTGCAGGCCGATTCGGCACGGTTGGACGCGCTGGGGCAACGCCTGGTGGTGGCGGGCAAACTCGATCCCGCCGAATTCAATTTCAGTGAACCCGCCGGCATCGGTGGCCCCGAAAACAGCGTGCCGCCGGCGCATTCGCTGCCATATGACCTGTCCGTGAGCATGCAGCAGCTGGCGAACCGCTTCGACACACAGCAGACCCAGCTTGGCGTGTTGCAATCGCTGCTGACCAACCGCGAAGTCGCGGCGAGCCTGATTCCGAGTGGCATGCCGGTGAAAGGCGGCTACGTCACCTCGCCGTTCGGCGAGCGCATCGATCCGTTCACGGGGCGGATGAGTTTCCATCCGGGACTCGACATCGGTGCGTACAAGGGTGAGCCGGTGCACGCGGTGGCCGCCGGCGTGGTCACGTACGCCGGCGTGCGCAGCGGCTACGGCAAGGTCGTCGAGATCGACGACGGCGATGGTTACATGACCCGCTACGCCCACAACAGCAGGTTGGTGGCGCGCGTGGGCGAGCACGTGCACAAGGGGGAGATCATCTCCGACGCCGGCTCGACCGGGCGTTCGACCGGCCCGCATGTGCATTTCGAAGTGTGGCACAACGGCAGGCTTGTCAATCCGATCGCGTACGTGAGGCGGTGAGCGCGGCCTGAAGAACCTGCTGTACACAGTAGGGCGGGCACTGCCCGCCGATCAATCGGGTGCGGCGGACCGTGTCCGCCCTACCTTGCTGCGCCGACTCGCTGCGGGCATGCGGCTCTCGCCCTTAGGTCCGCCTGCAGCGCGCGCCATCAGCTTGAAATCCGCCGATTTCGCCGCCATCCCTAGGCGTAACCGGCGTGTCCTTTTATGATGGTCGATTGACTTCAACCGATACTGCGGAATCGCGAATCCAGTCCGATGCCCAATTTTCTGACGAATGTCTTCGGCAGCCGCAACGAGCGCGTGCTGAAGCAGCTTTCGAAGGTCGTGGCGCGCATCAACGCGCTCGAACCCGAAATCCGGAAGCTCGACGATGCCGCCCTGCGCGGCAAGACTGCCGAGTTCAAGCAGCGCATCGCCAACGGCGAGAGCCTTGACTCGATCCTGCCGGAAGCCTTCGCGGTCGTGCGCGAGGCCAGCCAGCGGGTCATCGGTATGCGCCATTACGACGTGCAGTTGATCGGCGGGATGGTGTTGCATCAGGGCAAGATTGCCGAGATGCGCACCGGTGAGGGCAAGACCCTGGTCGCAACGCTCCCGGTGTACCTGAACGCGCTGGAAGGCAAGGGCGTACACGTCGTCACCGTCAACGACTACCTGGCCCGACGCGACGCGGCGTGGATGGGCAAGGTCTACAACTTCCTCGACCTCAGCGTGGGCGTGGTCTGGCCCGGCATGGAGATGTCCGACAAGGCCGAGGCCTACGGCGCCGACATCACCTATGGCACCAACAATGAGTTCGGCTTCGACTATTTGCGCGACAACATGGCCGTCGCCAGGGAACAGCGCTACCAGCGTGGCCTGCGTTATGCAATCGTGGACGAAGTGGACTCGATCCTGATCGACGAGGCGCGCACGCCGTTGATCATCTCGGGCCCAGCCGAGGATTCGCCCGAGCTCTACATCCGCGTCAACCGGATCGCTCCGCACCTGAGCCGGCAGGCCAAGGACCCGTTGCCGGGCGAGCCGCCGGAACCCGGTGACTACTATGTGGACGAGAAGCAGAAGCAGGTGCACCTGTCCGAGGAGGGCATGGAGCACGCCGAGCAACTGCTGCGTCAGGCGGAGATTCTGGAAGATGACTCCGGCTTGTACGACGCACGCAACCTCGCGGTCGTGCACCACTTGAACCAGGCCCTGCGCGCGCACGCGCTTTACCAGCGCGATGTCGATTACATCGTGCGCGATGGCGAAATCATCATCGTGGACGAGTTCACCGGCCGCACCCTGCCCGGGCGGCGCTGGTCGGAAGGTCTGCACCAGGCCGTCGAAGCCAAGGAAGGCGTGCCGATCCAGCGTGAGAACCAGACGATGGCCACCATCACCTTCCAGAACCTGTTCCGCATGTACGACAAGTTGGCGGGCATGACCGGTACGGCGGACACGGAGGCCTTCGAATTCCAGTCGATCTACAAGCTCGAAGTCGTGGTGATCCCGACCAACGAGCCGATGGTTCGCAAGGACAATCCTGATCTCATATTCCTGAAGCCTGAGGCCAAGTTCAAGGCGGTGCTGGAAGACGTCAAGGATTGCCACGAACGCGGGCAGCCGGTACTGGTCGGCACCGCATCAATCGAAGTGTCGGAACTGGTTGCGGATTTGTTGAAGAAGGCCGGCGTACCGCACGAAGTCCTGAACGCCAAGCAGCATGAACGCGAAGCCCGGATCGTCGAGCAGGCCGGGGCGCCGGGCGCGGTCACCATCGCCACCAACATGGCCGGCCGGGGCACCGACATCGTATTGGGCGGCAGTCTGGACGCGGCGCTGGCAGAGCTGCCGGCGGAAGCATCCGACGCGGATCGCGAGCGCGTGCGCGCAGAGTGGAAACAGCGCCATCAGCAGGTGCTGGCGGCGGGCGGCCTGCACATCGTCGGCACCGAGCGCCACGAATCGCGCCGTGTCGACAACCAGTTGCGCGGCCGCTCCGGACGCCAGGGAGATCCGGGTTCATCTCGCTTTTATCTGTCGCTGCAAGACAATCTGATGCGCATCTTCGGCGGCGCCGGGCTGGTGCGCTGGATGCAGCGCTTCGGCATGAAGGAAGATGACGCGCTGGAAGACAAACTGGTCAGCCGCCAGATCGAGAAGGCCCAACGCAAGGTCGAGGCGCACAACTTCGACATCCGCAAGCAGTTGCTCGAATTCGACGACACCGCCAACGACCAGCGCAAGGTGATCTACAAGCAACGCCTCGAATTGCTGGAGTCGGACGACGTCGCCGACACCGTCACCGACATTCGCCACGCGGTCTTCGAGTCGCTGGGCCGGGAATACGTGCCGGACGAGAGCATTGATGAGCAATGGGACCTCGCCGGCCTCGAGTCCGCGCTGGAATCGGACTTCGGCATGGATGTGGATTTGCAACACTGGGTCGGAACCGCCGAGGAAGCGGATGCAGCATCCATCCATCAGCGCGTGGTGGAAGCCGCCGATGCGATGTACGCCGAAAAGGAGCAGCAGGTCGGAACGGAAGTCATGCGCGCGCTGGAAAAGCACGTGATGCTGACCGCGGTGGATGGTGCCTGGAAGGATCATCTGGCCGGCATGGATTACCTGCGCCAAGGCATTTACCTGCGCTCGTACGCTCAGGTCGATCCCAAGCAGGAATACAAGCGCGAGGCCTTTCTTTTGTTCCAAGACATGCTGGGTCGGATCAAGAAGGAGTTGACCCAGACCCTTGCACGCGTGCGCATCCGCACGGAGGAAGAAGTTGCCGCGCTGGAAGCCGAACAGCGTCGTGCTGCCGAGGCTCGGGCCATGGACTTCCAGCATGCGCAATCGACCGGTTACGACCCGGCGCCGATGCCGGGCGGCGCCGAAGCCGACGGCGCGCCGCGCGCGGATGCGGCGGCAGGTGCTGCCGCGGTTGCCACCGCGACGCCGGTGATGCGCAGCGGGCCCAAGATCGGCCGCAACGATCCGTGCCCGTGCGGCTCGGGCAAGAAGTACAAGCACTGCCACGGGGCGCTTTCGTAATTTCCCTCTCCCCTCGGGAGAGGGTGGCGCGCAGCGAACGCGCGCGCAGCGCGGGCGACGCAATCGCGGGGGGATGATTCTTTCCCTCACTCCCCCTCGGGGAAGGCTCGCGAATTGCCCGGCACTTGAATCCCTCTCCCCTCGGGAGAGGGTGCCCGAAGGGCGGGTGAGGGTACGCACTCGCGCAACGCTCACAACTTCTCTGTCCTCATTCCGGGGCCGCGCAGAGCGCGGAACCCGGAATCCATTTTGAAGTTACCGCGGCGGACACTTCGACATCCCTGTCTCTTTCCGTCCGCCTCCCGGGCGGCCGGGTAACTTTCTCTTGCGTGGCCAAGAGAAAGTCACCAAAGAGAAGGCCACCCCGCGGACACGTCCTCTGCACATCCATGTGCTCCGGATTCGCTCGCGATCGCCGGGGTTCGCCGACGGGCCATCCATGGCCCTGCGGCGCACAACGAAAGTGGCAGTATCTAAACCAACAAAGGAGTTCCCCCGGCTCTGCCGGGGAGGCAGTAGAAGTTTGACGTTTCAGGAAGTCCATCGGGAAACTCCGAGACGTGAGCCGCCAAGCAC
>JBOHYV010000056.1:0-9933 GCA_050738135.1 Rhodanobacteraceae bacterium
CGATGACCACGCTCGCATAAGCAAATCCGGCCCACCCATCGGTCGCGGCCAACCGAGCAAACGGACGATGCGAGTAGGTCATGCGTGGAGGCCAGTGATGCGGCCCGCCCACATTAATCCATCGCTCGCGCGGCCGCTCCGGGTACCCACCTCGCGAGGGCGCGCGCTGGATTGCCCGGGGTTCGGTGGTCATCGCCACCGTTCAGATCTCTACCTGTGCACCCAGTTCGATCAGGCGATTTCCGGGAATGCCGAAGAAAGCGGTGGCCGGCATCGCGTTCCGCGCCAGAAACACGAACAGGCGTTCGCGCCACAGCGCCATGCCGGAGCCGCCGGGCATGGCGACAACGGTTTCGCGCGACAGGAAGAAAGTCGTGTCCATCAGGTCGAAGCATTCGCCCAAACGGCTGCACTGCGTAAGTAACCGCGGAACGTTGGGGTCATCCGCAAAGCCCACCCGCAGGATCAGGCGCACAAAACCTCCGGCGAGTGGAGTCAGCTCCAATTGTTCTTCCGGTTCTGCGTGTGGCGTGTCCACCGTCTGCACGGTCAGGAGCACGTTACGCTCGTGCAACACCTTGTTGTGCTTGAGGTTATGCAAAAGCGCATGCGGCGCAAGTGCATCGTCGGCTGTCATGAACACCGCAGTTCCTGGTACGCGCGGAACCGGGTGTTCGATGAGGCTGGCGATGAACGGTTCAAGCGCCAAACCTTCCATTTGAATGCGACGTTGCAGCAGTGCGCGGCCACGACGCCACGTGGTCAGAATCACGAACACCGCCAGCCCAAGCACAAGCGGAAACCAGCCGCCGCTTTCGACTTTGATGAGATTCGCACTGAAGAACCCGACATCCACAAAAAGCAGGCAGGCACCAGTCATCAGGATGGACCAGAGCGGCCAGTGCCATTGGTAGCGCGCCACGATCAGCGCGAGCAGCGTCGTAGTGACCATGGTGCCCGTCACCGCAATGCCGTAAGCGGACCCGAGATTGTCGGACGACCCGAAGCCGATCACTGCAAGAGCGATCAGCACGAGCAGCACCTTGTTGATGAAGGGAACGTACACTTGGCCGGACATTTCTTCGGAGGTGTGCACCACCCGCATACGCGGCATGTAACCGAGTTGCATCGCTTCGCGGGTCATTGAGAAGGCGCCGGAAATCACCGCCTGCGAGGCGATCACCGTGGCGGCTGTGGCGAGCACAATCATGGGATAGAGCAGCGGCTTGGGCACCAGGTGATAGAACGGATTGGCCAATGCCTTTGGATTCGCCAGCACCAGTGCACCCTGGCCGAAGTAGTTCAGCAACAGCGCCGGCAGTACGAAGGCGAACCAGGCAAGCCGGATCGGCCGCTTGCCGAAATGACCCATGTCCGCATACAGCGCTTCCGTGCCGGTGACCGCCAGCACCACGGCACCGAGCGCCAAAAACGCCTCGACCCGGTTATGTACGAAAAACCCGAAGCCGTAGGTCGGGCTGATCGCCTTCAGCACGATCGGGTTCTGGACGACGCCTCGCAGCCCAAGCAAAGCGATGCTAAGGAACCACACCACACAAACCGGGCCGAACACCGCCCCGATGCGCGCGGTGCCGTGGCGCTGTAGCGCAAACAGCCCGACAATGATCAGCAGCGTCAGCGGCACTACTAAATGCGTCAGGGTTGGCGCTGCGACCTCCAGTCCCTCCACCGCGGACAGCACCGAGATGGCCGGGGTGATCACACCATCTCCATAGAACAGTGCGGCACCGAAAATCCCCAGGATCGCCACGAGTGGCACCAGTCGCGGAAGCTGGCGCACGCTTCGTTGGGCCAAGGCCATCAATGCCATGATGCCCCCCTCGCCCTTGTTGTCGGCCTGCATGATGAACAACAGGTACTTGATCGATACCACGATCACCAGTGACCAGAAGACCAGGCTCAGACCCCCCAATACGTTGGACGGCGAAGCCGCCACGCCAAAGGGGCCGAAGATCTCCTTGATCGTGTACAGCGGGCTGGTGCCGATGTCGCCGTAAACCACGCCGACCGCAGCCAAGGCGAGCGCCATCAGGCGCTGACCAGAGGGTTGTTCCGTGTCCAAGCTTGTCGCCTGTCGAGGTAAGCCGTTGGCCGGCCATGCAGCTGTAGCTGCGCAGCCACTTCAACAAGAGCGCAGCGTAAATACGGATGCGTAAGAAGCGGATATCGCCAGTTAGCTCGGGCATAAATTCTTCGTAAAAAAACTTGCACGCTACTCAGGCTGCCGACGCGTTTCCCAAGCGCCATGGTCAGCCCATCTGTTGTGGCCCTCAGGCAAAAAGGATTAGAGCCGGTTGTGAGAGTCCGCTCTTGGTGACACCTGCCCGCTGCGAACGAACGTGCCGGCGGCACCGGTCAGCGTCTATGACTGCTGTGGTCAGTTTGTACGACGGCACTGATCAACTTGGCTGGCGGCGTTTGTCAACTTCTATGGTGGACCTGATCAAGTGCCTGGTTTTTTGCACTTGTGTGCTGCCGCGCAATCCACGGTGCCTTTCTTACCAAATTCCACGCTTTCCGTGCTTGACACGGGAACCTTACGCTGAGGGAAGAAGCGGGGCGGTTTTTCATCACCGCACTCGCTTCCCAGGCGACTCGAATACGCCCACGTTTTCGGGACTCGTCAATGCAAGGATGCGAGTTTGACGCCTTTCATCCCCAGGGCTTGGGCCACGTCGAACATGGCTTGGTTGAGGATCTTGTGGGCGCGCCCATCGTACGCATGGCTGTACTTGGCGTCGACGTCGGCCATCACCTCGTCGTGCAGCGTGTGGGAGATGGTGCGGTCGAAAAAGTAACCTGCCCAGAAGGTTCCATCCGGTGCGGTACCGGCCTTGACCAGCGCCTTGGCGAGTGCAGCACCGTGCAAGTCGGCTGGAGCCGGTAGTTGGATGCCTTGTTCCGTCGCCCGCCGCAACGCATCGTCGACGTAAAACGTCATGCCGGTGATGAACGCGTCGGTCTTTTGCTTGCCATATTGTTTGGTCAACTTGGCAACTTCGGCATCGACCGTTTTCTGACCCACCATCGCGACCAGCGCGGTGGAGAACTTGAAATCGGTTGCGCCGCCGCCGGCCTTGACCAGGGCCGCGGTTGCGGCGAGATCCGGTTGGCCGTGGTAGATGGGCCCGCCAAACCAGTTGGTGGTAGCGGTACCGTAGCTCGACATCGCGGAGGTCATCGGCATGTTGCTGGACGCGCCGCTTGCCGGGGTAGCTGCGTAGGACGACAAACTCAGGACCATGGCAGCAGCGCTGGCGACGGCAATTGCGGTATGGCGAATCTGCATGTTGAATCTCCTGTGGTGGTTTTGTTGCAGTGATGCGGAAGCACCAGGAGATACGTTGTCGCGTGCTTGCCGGACGCACACGCCGTGCCGTTCGTTCAGGTTTCACCGCCCGGCGGTTCGCCTGCGGCGTGTTGCGCGGCCGCGCCGATGCTGCCTTTGCCGATCACGGGCCCGGTCGGCTGGCCGGTCGGCGATCCGCCCGGCGGTTCGACCGAGACCGCCAGCGCAGCGGTTGGCCCCAACCTTGCGGCCAACGCGCGGGGCAGGGCGATGGCGGTGGGTGCGTTGGCGGCGATCATCCCCACTGCGATCGGCTTCTGGCCGGCCGGAATCAGCCACAGCTCGGGTGCGCGTCCCGCCGGTATCGTTTGCGGTTTGGCCGGTACCACCACCATGCGCGCGTGCTGCAAGTCCATCGTCACGGTCCAGCCCACCTGCCCGTCGTTTTGCGTAATGGCGGACGCCATGTACGCGACGGCTGGCGCGGCGGGCCGCGTGAACGGGCCGCGGGATACGACGATCAAGGCGATGATGCAGGCCACGGCCACCGCGGCGGCACCGAAAGCGAAGCCGCGCCACAGCGGGAGACTGCTCCACCAGCCGCTGCGTGTGGTCGGCGGGGCACTGTGCTGCGCTGTCTTGCCGGTGCCAAGTTCCCTCTCGATGCGCGCCCACACGTAATCAGGCGGTGCCGTGGCGGGCACGTCCTCGATCCACAGGAGCAAGTGACGCTCCCAGCGCTCGACTTCGGCCGCGGCGCGCGGATCGGAAGCGATCTCGCGTACGACCGCCGCGCGCGCGTTCGCGTCCAGCACGCCAAGCACGTATTCGGCGTAGCGCAGGTCTTCGGGCTCGTGGTCGACGGGCGTGTTCACGGTTTCAATTGACGTGTTCGAGGCAAGTACGCAGGCGCACCAGACTGCGCCGGATCCAGCTTTTCATGGTGGCCAGCGGCACGCCACCGCGCTCCGCCAGTTCGTTGTAGGTTGCACCCGAGAAAAAAGCCGCACGCACCGCGGACTTCTGTTGTCCCGCGAGCGTGTCGAGGCACCGCTCCAGACGCTGTCGTTGTTCACTGGCCTGACCGTGTGCCGCCGGGCCTGGCGCCGGGTCCACCAGGTTGTCCGCAACGACTTGGTCGAGTTGCGCATCGCGATGCTGGCGCAAGCGGTCAATGCACTGATTGCGCGTGAGCGTGATCAACCAGGTCATCACCGTAGCGCGCGCGGGGTCGAAACTGCCCGCGCGGCGCCAGATGGTCAGGAACGTATTTTGCAAAGCGTCTTCAGCCTCGCCGCGTTCACGCAGCATGCACACGCACACGCCGAACAGCTTCGACGAAGTCCGCTTGTAGAGCTCCGCAAAGGCCTGCTTGTCGTGCCCGCTGCTCTGCTGGAGCAACTGAATCAGCTCGTCGCGTTCTGCCACGGCGCTTCGATTCATGGGCGCACGCGCGACGCGCTGCCGTCGTTCCTATCCGTCGTGGACGCCGGTTGCGCGACGGGAGCGTGCGCACCAGTCCTGTTTTTCCGCATGCTGTGCATCGATAATCCTGACCAGTGACCTTCCGCCACGGCGTGCATCCGGACCATCCGGCCCGGGATGGACTGGATACGCGGATCAACTATGCAGGCTCTCGGCCATGATAACCGTCCATCATCTCAACGACTCGCGTTCGCAACGCATCCTGTGGCTGCTCGAAGAGTTGGAAGTCCCTTACGAAATCCGGAAGTACCAACGCGACCCGGACACGTTGCTCGCACCGCCCGAGTTGCACCAGGTCCACCCACTCGGCAAGTCGCCCGTAGTTACCGATGGCGAGCTCACCGTGGCGGAGTCCGGGGCCATCATCGAGTACCTCGTGGAACGCTACGGGAACGGGCGCCTGATTCCACCTGCGGGCACCCCCGAGCGGATGCGCTATCGCTACTGGTTGCATTTCGCCGAAGGCTCGGCGATGCCGCCCCTACTGCTGAAGCTGGTGTTCGATCGGGTTGCCGAATCGCCGATGCCGTTCTTCGCCAGGCCGGTCGCGCGCGGCATTTCGAAGCAGGTGCTGACGACTTTCGTGAACCCAAACATCGCCCGCCAACTGGATTTCATGGAAGACGAGCTTGGCGAACACGAGTGGTTTGCTGGATCCACGTTCACCGCCGCGGATGTCCAGATGAGCTTTCCGCTGGAAGCCGCCGCACAGCGCGCCGGTCTTGATACCAGTCGGCCCAAATTGATGGCGTTTCTCGATCGCATCCATGCGAGGCCGGCCTATCAGCGGGCGTTGGAGCGTGGCGGCGCGTACCGTTTTGCGAGCACATGACGCATCGCGAATCGCCGCGCTGGCGGTCGTGCATCCGCAAACGGCTCTGCATCGAAGCGCAGAGCCGTTGATCCTTGCTGAAAAATCCGGAGCGAACGTGTCAGGAGAGGTCAGGTTCCACCCGCCGCCGACGCAGCCACAGCAGGCCGAACAACAGCGCAAGACCACCTCCCATCATGCCCAAGTCGGCGGGTTCCGGGACCGCCGTCATGAGCACACCGGCCGCGACCGGAAACACGGGGTCGTATTCACCCTTGGTAAAACTCAAGCCAAGTGCGTCGTTGGTGATGTCCACCGGCGCATCCATGCCGTGCAGCACGATTTCGCGGAAGTTCAGCGGGAACAGGTCCGCTTCGTTCGCGCCCGGAAGCGCAAGGGCTGAGTGATACGTGGCCGGGTTGGTCAAGTCAAAGGTCTGGGTGTAGTTGAGCGTGCCATTGGGTTCGGTAGGGAAAACCCCTGTGCCGGCCCCGATTGACAGTGGCACCAAGATCGGGCCATACGCCATCTGACCTTCGCCCAGTTCAATGAAACCGTCACCGTTGGTGTCGTCGGCGGCCAGCGTAGGAACCGTAGCTTGGATCGGGTTGCCGTTGGCATCCAACGGGCCGTGGAGATGCTGCGCGTGCGACACGCCGGGCTGGAGTCCGGTCGCGTTGATGTGCACCGTCAGCAGGTTCCCGTTGAGCCGCACGCTCGCCGAACCGGTCACGCCGGAATCGTTGAGCGTCGTGAACTGAGTCGTGTAGTAGCCCGATGTCGGAATCGTTGTCGGGGTCGCGCTTGCCCACGCCGACATGCTCACCAATGCCGCTGCCGCGATCGCGCCTGCAAGCCACCTTTGTCCTCGAATGACGTGTTTCATTTCGTGTCCTCCATAACGTACCAAATTCCTCCTGCGCTGTCGGCGCCCGCCGGCAGCATGTTCGAGGCGCGGAGCACTGGGCTCTCGAACGCCTGAACGCTAAAACTTACAGCAATAAATATGCCAATCGACCATTTATATATATATCATAAACTTATGCGAAAGCTGGTCAGACGAAATCTTCGGAATCGTCAAGTATTTCGACGCATGGACGGTAAATGGCCGTAAAAACCGTAAAGTATTCCGACGCATGGACGGTAAATGGCCGTAAAAACCGTACCTGATTCGCGCTATATGTCAGCAGGCTAAACCAAGGTTTACGTTTAAAGTCAACATGTTGCAGAACAATTAGGTCGCGCTACGTAAGCGATTGGAACGGCCTGCGGTCCGCCGCGTTGCTGACATATAGCGCGAATCAGGAAACCGTAAAGTATTTCGACGCATGGGGGCACTGCCAGACCGGCATTCGCCGAGAACCGGAAGCTACGCCATGAGGTCGGACACAACCGGTGTCACTTTCCACGTGCAGCCAAGCAGTCGAGAACTTGGCTTACCGTTCGCTCTGGGTTTCGGCCTGGGGTAGCTGGCGTGTGTCTGGATTGCGAATGAATATTTGGCGCCAGCGCTCAGTGGCCTCATGCGCGCGGCGCCCGCGCACTGACACCACGGGCGCTGAATGAACCGTTGTTGCGTGCATCCGTTTAGGGCGCTTGTGCGTATCTCCGACTGTGACCGACGATCACGCGCAGCAGCGTACAGCGGCCCATGTGTGATGACCGCGCCACCGCGATCACACCCCGAAGTTTCATCACGCCAGTCGCAACATCACCGTGAACAACAAACTACCTGACTATCCCTATCGCCCCGCTAACCATTGGCGCAAGTGTATGAGCGGCGGAAGCCACAGCTTGGGATTCCGTTTCGCGGATGACTCCCGTTCAACGCACTGGTGCGTCCCATGGGGCCTTCCGACCCTCCCCCACGCGATCACGGGATCACAGCCGAGACGTGGCGAGGATCAGGACAAGCCATTGAGGTCACAGGTGCATCGGGAGGTCGCAGGTGCACCGAGAAGAACACGGCGACCGATGTACTGCGTCGTGTGCCGCCCCGGCCATCCTCCTGCGGCCGGGGCGACTTTGTACGAGGAGTCTCAATTCGGACCCCGGCCCAGTCACATTGGGGACCTCTGCTGACGCCGCGCTAAAGCGAACGTTTTGGATCGAAGTGCTTCAGTCGGTTGGCATGTAGGCCCAACGGGTCAAATTACGTGATGCCGATGGCCTGCATCGTTGGCGACGTTGGTCAACTCGTATGACGCTGAGTTTCCGCGCTCGGCCGAGGGTCGCTACACCACTGGTCGCTCGCAAGCGCCTGACCATACCCAACTTACTCTCCGTTGACGTCGCCACCAGTTTGGTTGTGTCCGGCGGTTGTGACGGGACAAATCCAAGTGACGCTTCGCGGGGCTTTTCGGAAGCGGACCGTCATCACGGACCGCATCTCCTACCCCGAAGACGGGGTACGGTCGCCGCACCTGGTCAGCGCCGGAGTCGCGGTCGTGGATTTCCAGCACAGTGGTCAGCGTTTACCGGCACACCGGTCAATAATTGCCAGCGTACTCAGCCCGGCCGTACGGTAGGCCCACCAAACTCCAACCCGGCGCGCCTAGACCGTAGAAGTCCGCACGCGATGGTCTAACCGTCCACGTTTAGGCTAGACTTTCAGGGTGTACCCAATAGGGCTATCCGCATGACCGCGCCGGAGTCACGGACCACCAACACCATGAAAATTGCACGCGTGTACCTGCGGGTCAGCACCCAACAGCAAGACCTCGAACGGCAAGAACGCATCGTGGCCGATGCAGAGCGCACCGGGTACTACATCGCCGGCGTGTACCGCGAAAAGGCATCCGGCGTCGATCCCACCCGCAAGGAATTGAACCGGATGATTGCCGACTTGCGTCCGGGTGACGTGGTGGTTGCAGAAAAAATGGATCGGCTGACCCGGATGCCGCTGCCGGACGCTGAAAAACTGATCGCCAAAATCCGCGCCAAGGGCGCGAAGGTTTCGGTTCCGGGCGTGATCGACCTATCGGAGATTGCCGCCCAGGCGACGGGCACCGCGCGCGTCGTCCTCGATGCGCTGCAAGACCTCGTGCTAAAGCTCGCCTTGCAGATGGCACGCGACGACTACGAGCAGCGTCGCGAGCGGCAGCGGCAAGGCATCGCCATTGCCAAGCGTGACGGCAAATACAAGGGAACCCAACCGAACCGCGCGCTGCACCAGCGCATCGCTGCGCTGCGCGCGGATGGTCACAGCATCGCAGAAACGGCTCGGCTTGCGGGTTGCGGCACCACCACGGTCAAGCGCGTGTGGGCTTCGCACGGCCGCCCCAACATCGCGCAACGCTGACGAACCCCACTGAGTATTCCGGTCTGGCTGGCCATCGGTTCCGGTAATCGTTGACCGCCGTACCGGTGCTGACCACTACGCCCGTCAGCGGGGGTTGGAACTATCTCAACGTCCGCCACCGACCCACTATAGGTAGTCCGTCCTGATCCCAGTGACAATGTCGCAGCTGCCAGATTTTTGGTAGCGAGGTCGGGGCTTGCAGTTGCTGGTTTGCATGGGCTATTGCGCAAGTACACTCCGCAGCACTGCAGGTCCACGCGTTCCAACCCAGGGGCTGTCGCTTGAAAGCAGGGGCGTTCTTTGGTGAGCTGAAACGCCGCAACGTGTTGCGGGCGGGGGCGCTGTATATCGCGGCGGTATGGGCGCTGGCGCAGGGGATATCCCAACTCAGTGCGCCGTTCGGGATGCCCAACTGGGTGACCCGTTGGTTCGTGGTCGCCTGCATTATCGGTTTTCCGTTCTGGATTGCGTTTGCGTGGTTCTACGAACTCACACCGGGCGGCCTCAAGCGCGAGAGCCAGATCAAGCCTGAAGATTCGGTCACCGCGCACACTGGCAAGAAGTTCGACCGCTGGATCATCGCAGTGCTGGTGGTGGCCGTCGTACTGCTGGTCACGAACCAGTTCGTGCTGCACCGCGACGTCACCAGCACCGCCAACGCTGCCAATGCCAAGGCCATCGCCGCCGCGCTGGCCAAGGTGCCGGCCAAGTCCGTGGCGGTGCTGCCGCTGGCCAATGAAAGCGGCAACGCCAAGCAGCAATACTTCGTCGACGGGATGTCCGAGGAGCTGATCACCGATCTTTCCCAGATCAACGGGCTGAAGGTGATCGGCAAGTACTCCAGCTTCAAGTTCCGCGATTCGAAGGACAGCCCGGCGCAGATCGGCGCCACGCTGGGCGTGGCCCACCTGATCCAGGGTTCGGTGTTCCAGGCGGGGGAAAGCATCCGCGTCACGGTCAGCATGATCCGCGCGAAGGACGGCGGCATCGTGTGGTCGCACAGCTACGACGAGCCCCTGAAAGACG
>JBOHYV010000057.1:0-9875 GCA_050738135.1 Rhodanobacteraceae bacterium
CCCTTCGGGCGACTCGGCCGTTCGTAGCGCTCGCCCTTCGGGCCGGCTTCGCCGTTCGCGTTTGCAATCCTGCAAACGCAGTCACTGCGCTCCATCCGGGCTACGCTGCTGCCCTGCCAAAATCCTGGATCAATCCAAACTGCCTGAGAACAGGCCATGTAAGGCCGATGGCGGAGCGATAACCGCGCCGTTGGCGGTGCCGCAGCCGCGCCGCCGATCGCGCGAGCAAGGCGCGCATGTTCGAGCACATGGATGCGCGAGTGCGCGCCGGCGCGCGATCGGCAAGGGGCAAGGGCAATCGAGACAACAGGACGTTGCCGAGATCACCGCCACAGGCGCTATGGTCTTTGGCTACTTTCTGCCGAAACAGAAAGTCGCCCGCGCCGTGGGACGGCGTGGAAAAGGACAGGGATGTCGAATCTGGAAGGTCGCGCGGGTCCGAACCCTCACCCGTCCGACCACTCGCGAGTGGTCGGACACCCTCTCCCGGAGGGAGAGGGAACGCGCTTCGGCCTGCGACCGCCTCTCCCGGAGGGAGAGAGAGGCGGCAGCGTCAGGCCGCGTCGCCCTCGCCCGCCGCGCGTTGCTGCAAGTTGCCACGGTAGATCAGGTACGGTTCGGCCTGGCCGTTGACCACCGCTTCATCCACCACGACCTTGCTGACGTGTTCCAGTGACGGTAGTTCGTACATGGTATCGAGCAGCACGCTTTCCAGGATGGTGCGCAGCCCACGGGCACCGGTCCTGCGCTTGATCGCGCGCTTGGCGATCGCATTCAGGGCATCCGGGCGGAACTCGATTTCGACGTTTTCCATGTCGAAAATCTTCTTGAACTGCTTGGTGATCGCGTTCCTGGGCTCGGTAAGGATGGTCACCAGCGCATCTTCGTCCAGTTCGTCCAGCGTGGCGACGACCGGCAGACGGCCCACGAACTCCGGGATCAGGCCATACTTGACCAGATCTTCCGGTTCGACGTTCGCCAGCAGGGTGCCGACGTTCTGGCGACGCTGCTTGCTGCGGATTTCGGCCGAGTAGCCGATGCTGGTCGTCTCCGAACGCTGCTGGATCACCTTGTCGAGGCCCGAAAACGCGCCGCCACAGATGAACAGGATGTTGCGGGTATCGACCTGCAGGAATTCCTGCTGGGGATGCTTGCGCCCGCCCTGCGGCGGCACCGATGCGACGGTGCCTTCGATGAGTTTCAGCAGCGCCTGCTGCACGCCTTCGCCCGATACGTCACGGGTGATTGAGGGGTTTTCGCTCTTGCGCGAAATCTTGTCGATCTCGTCGATGTAGACGATGCCGGTCTGCGCCTTCTCGACATCGTAATCGCACTTCTGCAAAAGCTTCTGGATGATGTTCTCGACATCCTCGCCGACGTAGCCCGCTTCGGTGAGCGTGGTGGCATCGGCGATCGTGAACGGCACGTTCAGGAGGCGCGCAAGCGTTTCTGCCAGCAGCGTCTTGCCGCAACCGGTCGGCCCGATCAGCAGGATGTTGGATTTCGCGAGCTCGATGTCGTCCTTCTTGGCACGCGATTCCATCCGCTTGTAGTGGTTGTACACTGCCACCGCCAAGGCTTTCTTGGCGCGGGTCTGCCCGATCACGTACTGGTCGAGCGTGTCCATGATCTCGCGCGGCTTGGGCAACTGGGTGCGGCCGGACGCGGCCTTCTCCTCCAGCTCCTCGCGGATGATGTCGTTGCACAACTCGACGCATTCGTCGCAAATGAACACGCTGGGGCCCGCAATCAGCTTGCGGACCTCGTGCTGGCTCTTGCCGCAGAACGAGCAATACAGGATCTTGCCGCCTTCGCTGCCGCGGCCCGGCCGGTCCTCGCTCATTTCGTGCTCCGTCGATCAGTCGTGCGATGAGTCATCTGGAAAGCCCTGATTTGAACCGCAGCATAACACAGCCGGTGCCGGGATCCGGCACGACGAGGGGGTGGGGAAAAGGCTGAAAACGGCCGCGAAATCTGGAGCTTGCGAGCAACGCCTCAGGCCGGCTTCACCGATCCTTCGAGGCGCCGCTCGAACACCGAATCGATCAGCCCGTAATCCCTGGCCTCGACGGCGCTCATGAAGCGATCGCGCTCGGTATCGTGGGTGATCGTCTCGATCGCCTTGCCGGTGTGGTGCGACAGAATGTCGTTCAGTTGCTCGCGCATGGTCAGGATTTCGCGGGCATGGATTTCGATGTCGCTGGCCTTCCCGGAAATGCCGCCCGCCCACGGCTGGTGGATCATGATGCGCGAATGCGGCAGCGAGAGCCGCTTGCCCTTGGCGCCCGCCGCGAGCAGCAGCGAACCCATGCTGGCCGCCTGCCCGATGCACAGGGTGCTGACATCAGGCTTCAGGTATTGCATGGTGTCGTAGATCGCAAGCCCCGCGGTCACCGAACCACCCGGCGAGTTGATGTAAAGGTTGATGTCCTTCTCGGGGTTTTCAGATTCCAGGAACAGCATCTGCGCGATCAGCACGTTGGCGACTTGGTCGTTGACCTCGCCGACCAGGAAGATCACGCGCTCCTTCAGCAGGCGCGAATAGATGTCGTAGGAACGCTCGCCGCGGGAGGTCTGCTCGACCACCATCGGGATCAGGTTGAGGTTCTTGACCTCGGGGGATGTCTCGCGCTGCATGGAATTCTCCCGTGTGGGGGCGGCATCAGGCGACCGCCCTGCTTCAAGCCGCGGTGCCCTGTGGGTGCATCACCTCGTCGAAGCTCAAGCTTGCGTCGGTGGTATCGGCATGATCGGCCACCCACTCGGAAACCTGGTCTTCCAGTACGGCGGTACGCACGTTATCCATCATCTGGGGATTGCTGCGATACAGTTCAATGACCTGCTCGGGTTCCTCGTAGGTCGATGCAACCTTGGCGATCTGCTCGGTCACTTTGCGGTTATCCGCCCGCAAGTTGTTGCTCTGCGCGATCTGGCGCAGCAGCAGGCCCGCGATCACCCGCTGCCGCGCGATCGGGTGGGCGGCTTCCAGCGCAGCCGGCGGCAGGGACTGGCCACCGGAAAGGTTCGGTATCGCCGAGCGCACCAGCGCATCGGCTTCGGCGTTCTCCAGAACCTTCGGCACTTCGACGTCGGCATAGGTCGCCGCGAGCTTGGCGCCGACTTCGTTGCGCAAGCGCGCACGCAGTGCATTGTCGAGTTCTCGCTCCAGGTTGGACCTCACCTCCTTGCGGAAAGTTTCGACCGCCCCGTCGCTGATGCCGAAGTTGCGAATGAATGCTTCATCCACTGCGGGCGTTTCCGGCTCCTGGACCTCGCCGATGCGCAACTCCACCTGCGCCCGCTTGGCCGCAAGTTGGGTGATCGGAAAATTCGGCGGAAACTCCGTTTCGAAAGACAGCTCTTCACCGGCGGCATGGCCTTTGAGCGCCCCGTCGAAAGCGGCCAGCGCTCCATTGCCGCCCAGTACGGTGGCCGCGCGTTCGCGGCCTTCGGGCGGGTGCCGGAATCCATCCGCCTGCGCGACATAATCGACGACCACCATGTCACCAACTGCTGCCGCACGATCGGCCTTCTCGAACACGCGGCGCTGCACGCGCAGGGTCTCGATCATGCTGTCCACGTCGGACTCGCCTACTTCGGCCTTCGGGCGATCGATTTTCAGGATCGCGACATCCACGGTCGGCAACTCCGGCATCACCTCGAACGTCGCGGTGTAGGCGATTTCGCCATCCTGCGGCTTGCCGTCGGTATCGATGCTGGGATTCGCAATCGGCTGCAGGTTCTGCTCCTGCACGGCCTCGCGAAACGTGCTGCCGATGAGGTCCGACAAGGCCTCGCCCCGCACCTGTTCGCCGAAACGTTGTTCGATGACCTTGGACGGCACCTTGCCGGGACGGAAGCCCTTGAGGCGCACGCTGCGGCCCAGCTCGGAAATGCGCTGGCGCACCTTCGACTCGAACTGTTCGGCCGGAAATTTGACGGTCAGCTTGCGTTCGAGCTTGCCGACGTTTTCCAGGGACACTTGCATTGCAGCTCCTGCTCAGGATATTCAGTGCGGTGTTGCTTGTTCGTGCCGACCCGGCCCCTCGAAACGCGCCGTCCATGATGGAAACACTCGAAACCGCCGTCCGTGCACATCGGCAGTTTCCTGCGAGCCTGGTGTTCGCCATCCATGGCTATCCAAACTCAAGAACGCCATCCCTGGATTTCGACAGTCTGCTGCGAGCCTGATGTTTGCCATCCCTGGACATCAAAACTCAAGAACGCCATCCCTGGACATCAAAACTCCGTGGTGCGAAAGGCGGGACTCGAACCCGCACGGGTTGCCCCACTGGAACCTAAATCCAGCGCGTCTGCCAATTCCGCCACTTTCGCCCGCGTCGGCCGAATGATATCGCGCAACGCGTCGATATCACCTGCCTTTCCGGCCCCGCGGAAAAGGCAGGTCCGCGCAGGCAATCCGGCGGGGCGAAGTGGTGGGCCGTGTAGGATTCGAACCTACGACCAAGAGATTAAGAGTCTCCTGCTCTACCAACTGAGCTAACGGCCCCGCTTCATTCAAATTTGCTGTTCCCCGCAAGGGAAACGATCACTCCCCCTCGCCCGCTTGCGGGAGAGGCGGTCGAAGGCCGAGCGCGTAGCGCTGGGATGAGGGTCATGTTTTCAAGCATAGCCCGTACGCAAGCGTTCCATTGTACAAAACTGGGGTGGATGATGGGATTCGAACCCACGACAACCGGAATCACAATCCGGGACTCTAACCAACTGAGCTACATCCACCATTGAAACCCTTTCGACGAACCATCCATGGTGCGCTTTCCAGTCGGCCTTCCTGCCTCCTCCTCATGCTCGGCGCGACAGTCCACCAGACTGTCGCAAACGCCTCGCATTCGACCAACTGAGCTACATCCACCATTGAAACCTTTTCGACGAACCATCCATGGTGCGCCTTCCAGTCGGCTTCCCTGCCTCCTCCTCATGCTCGGCGCGACAGGGGGCCACGATGCTCGCGCATCCGCGTCCTCCGCAGCGAGCCGACAATTTTCATTGACCGGACCGAAACTTGCAAGCTCGGGCGCCACACAAGCGATTGATTCGCCGCCGTCGCTGCGCTAGCTTGCACGAATGCCAAAACGCTCCTCCACGCCACCCGCCGGGTCTCCGGATTCCTCCTCCGTCGCGCAGTTCGAGCGGTCCCTGGACGAGCTCGAACAATTGGTCGCAAAGATGGAGGGTGGCGAGCTGAGCCTCGACGAATCGCTGCGTTCATTCGAACGCGGCATCGCCCTGTACCGCAGCTGCCAGGCAACGTTGGAACAGGCGGAAACCCGGGTCAAGCTGTTGCTCGACCCCGAGCACCCCGAATCGGCGAGTCCGTTCGAGGCTGCCGAAGAACCCTGACCCCGCCGCCACCGCCGAAGCGTCCCCGAACGCGAAAATGCATCCCGACGCCATGGCACGGGCGTATGGTGGCGCAACGCTTCCGGTGGGCCGGGTGCATTCCTTCGGTTCCGATGCGAAAGCGGCCCCGATTCAGGGCAGTCCCGAAGCTTTTCCCGCGAAATCGCGGGGAGGTTGCGATGCCAAAGCATTGTGATCGAACGTGAAATCCAGGGGATGGGCAAACTGCCTGCTTCCGAATTGAAGGCCATTTCGCAGACGTCCTGCGGCGTGCCAAGCGAAATGGAACCGCGGATCCAGTGGCAGGAAAGCTTTGTGACCGACGACAAAGTCTCGTCTGTGCATCGCGCCCAACGCCGAGATGGTCCGCGAGCACGCCCGGCAAGGCGGGTTTCCGGCCGATCGCGTTTCCGAAGTCGTAACGATGATCGACCCGACCACCGCGGAGTGACGCCGCCGTTCGCGGGCGGGGCACTCACTCCCCCGCGACGGTTGTTTTCCCGATCAGGATCGAGCCGGTGAGGACCGACGAACGCGGATCGACATCCGCGCCGATCGCCTGCACGTCCATGAACATCTCGCGCAGGTTGCCGGCGATGGTGATTTCCTGCACCGGGTAGGCGATCGCCCCATTCTCGATCCAGAAGCCCGCCGCCCCACGCGAGTAGTCGCCCGTCACGATCGAAACACCCTGCCCGATCAACTCGGTGACCAGCAGGCCGGCCCCCATCCGCTGCAACATAGCGTCGAGCGTCGCGGGCGCATTCCCGCCGCGCGAACCGGGTGCAACGACGAGATTGTGCACGCCGCCGGCATTGCCGGTGGTCGCAAGACCCAGCTTGCGCGCGGAATAACTGCCCAGCACGTAGCGTTGCAGCACGCCCCCCTCGACGAGCGCCGATGCGCGCGTGCCAACACCTTCCGCATCAAAGGAAGTCGAAGCATGCCCGCGCGGAAGCAAAGGCTTTTCGAGGATGTCGACGAAATCCGGCAACACCGGCTTGCCCGCATGGTCGAGCAGGAAGCTGGCGCGACGGTACAACGAGCCGCCGCTGACCGCGGACACCAGGTGCCCCACCAGCGAACGCGCCACCTCCGGTGCGAACACCACCGGACACTCGCGCGTAGCGAGTCGGCGTGCGCCCTGCCTCGATGCCGCACGCTCGGCCGCCTTGCGCCCGATTGCATCGAATGGCGGAAAATCCCGCGCGTCGCGTACGTATTCGTACCATCCATCGCGCTGCATCGCATCGCCGGTGCCTGCAATCAGCGAACAGGAAACCGAATGGTGCGTGCCGCGCTCGCGGCCAACGAAGCCGTGTGAATTCGCGTACACCCCGAACGCACCGCCGCACTGCACGTCGGCGCCCTCGGAATTGGCGATGGCCGCATTGTCACGGCCCGCGGCTTCGACCTCGCGACCGACGGCAATGGCACGATCGACATCGAGATCCCACGGGTGCCACAGGTCGAGATCGGGGAAGTCGTGCTGCATCAACGTCGCATCCGCGAGCCCCGCACAGGGGTCGGGTTCGGTATAACGCGCGATCGCGCAGGCCTGCGCGAGGGTGGCCTCGATGGATTCCGGCTTCAGGTCGGCGGTCGATGCGCTGCCCTTGCGCTGCCCGAAATATACCGTCAGCCCGAAACCGCGGTCGCGATTGCGCTCCACCGTTTCGACTTCCCCCAGCCGCACATTGACGGACAATCCGGTACCGACACTGGCTGAAATTTCCGCCTGCGAAGCGCCCGCCTCGCGCGCGCGACGGATGACATCCTCGGCCAGTTCGGCCAGACGATCGAGTTCGGCGAGGCTGTTGTCAGCGGCGGCCAGGTCGGTGTTCACGCGGGGTTTCCACAAGGTGATCCACTACTATAACGTGCATCATGCACCCCACCGATCCGGATGCCGAACGCCCCAGCCGCACCGTACGTCGCCGCGAAGCGCTGGACGTGCTGGCGCTCGCGCGGCAACTGTCGGACCTGCCCCAGGCGCGGATCGCCCAGCTGAATCTTCCGGACGACGTGCGCGACGAAATCGCCGAAGTGCAGCGCACGCCGTCGCACGCCGCCCACAAACGCCAGCTTGCGCACCTCGCCAAGGTGATGCGCGCGCATGGCGACGAAGCGTTTGCGGCGGTCCGCGCGGCGCTCGCCAACGACCGCGCCACGGGCGCACGCGAAGCCGCGGCGCTGCATCACGTCGAAGTCGTGCGCGAAAACCTGTTGGGCGAGGACGGCGATGCGGCGCTGACGGCATTCATCGACGAGCATCCCGATACCGATCACCAGCATCTGCGCGCGTTGATTCGGCAGTCGCGCCGCGAACGCGAGTCGGGCAAGCCGCCGCGTGCGCAACGGGAACTGTTTCGTTTGCTGCGCGGCAAGCTCAACCCGATGGGCGACGCGTAACGGCGAAGCAAGACCCATTGCCGCTTGCGGGATCCACGCGATCCATCAGACGGGGCACGACGGCGCCACGCCCCATTACCCGTTCCCGGCCGCCTGTGTTCCACCCACCGTCATTGCGGTGATTTTCGTGGTGGGCATGCCCACTCCAACCGGTACGCCCTGGCCTTCCTTGCCGCACACGCCGACGCCTTCGTCGAGCTTCAGGTCGTTGCCGAGCATCGCAACGCGGGTCAGCACGTCGGGTCCGGAACCGATCAGCGTGGCGCCCTTCACGGGACGCGTGACCTTGCCGTGTTCGATCAGGTAGGCCTCGCTGGCCGAAAACACGAACTTGCCGTTGGTGATGTCCACCTGCCCGCCACCGAAGTTGACCGCGTACAGGCCGCGCTCGACCGACGCGATGATTTCCTCCGGCTCACACTCCCCCGCCAGCATGTAGGTATTGGTCATCCGCGGAATCGGCAAGTGCGCGAAGGATTCGCGCCGGCCGTTGCCGGTCGGCGCCATGCCCATCAGGCGCGCGTTGTGCTTGTCCTGCATGTAACCGACCAGGCGCCCGTTCTCGATCAGCGTGGTGCAGTTCGTCGGGGTGCCTTCATCGTCGATGCTGAGCGAACCGCGCCGTCCGGGCAGCGTGCCATTGTCCACCACCGTCACGCCCTCGGCCGCAACCTTGTCGCCCATGCGGCCGGCGAATGCCGAGGTGCCCTTGCGGTTGAAGTCACCCTCGAGCCCGTGGCCGATCGCCTCGTGCAGCAGTACCCCCGGCCAACCGGGGCCGAGCACCACGTCCATCGTGCCGGCAGGCGCAGCCACCGCCTCGAGGTTCACCAGCGCCACCCGCACTGCTTCGTGCGCCCACGCATGGGCGCGGCCGGATTCGATCAGTTCGCGATACGGGCAGCGTCCGCCGCCACCCGCATAACCAATTTCGCGGCGGTCGCCGGCTTCGGCGATCACCTGCACGTTGATGCGCGTCAGCGGCCGTACGTCCGCGCTCAGGGTACCGTCGGCCGCGGCAACCAGCACCGAGTCGTGGCTGGCGGTGACGCTGACGATCACCTGCTTGACGCGCGGGTCGAGGCTGCGCGCCAGCGCATCGAGTTCGCGCAGCAAGGCGATCTTGGCGGCATTGTCCAACCCGTCGATCGGATCGTCGGCGGGATACAGCGCGCGCGTGTCGCGCACCGCCAGCGGTTTGCCGGCGCCGTTGCCCGACTGCGCAATCGCGCGCGCGGCGCCGGCGGCTTCCAGCAACTGCGGCAGCACGATGTCGTCGGAATACGCGAACCCGGTTTTTTCTCCCGCGATCGCGCGCACACCCACGCCTTGCTCGATCGAGTGGCTGCCGTCACGCACGATGCCGTCCTCCAGCACCCACGATTCGCTGCGCGAATGCTGGAAATACAGATCGGCCGCGTCGATCGACGGCGCCATCACGCGCGAGAACACGCGTTCGAGGTCATGGGTGGAAAGCCCACCCGGAGCAAGCAGGCTGCGCTCCGCAATTGCCAGCGAAGAATCCATCGATCGTCTCTGCGCGCCGCGATGCGGCATATCCGCTCAACGTAAGGGCGAAGTTGCCCGTACGCAAGCAAGCGGTGCCTTCACCCGCCGTCGGATCTTGCCGAAACCGGGGCAATGGATGCGCCGGGGGCAGGCTTTGCGCTTGCGGGCATGGACGGTGCGGAAAGCGCGGCGGCCGGCGAAGAAGACCCCGTCGCCGGGGGCGCCGGTGCAATGCCCGCCTCCGGCGACGGCGTCGATTCCAGCTTGATGATCTCCGGCTTCTCCCAGCTGCCACTGACCTTGTAGATGCTGCCGGCGGCCTTGTTGATGCCCTTGCCGAGCAGACCTTGTACCACCAGCCCTGCCGCCGCGCCCACCGGCCCCCCGATCACCGCGCCGACGATGGGCAATGTGCCACCCACATGCGGCGTGACCTCGACGTTGAGGTCATAGTCGCTGGCGCGGAAACCGATGCGGCCGCGCATCGTGATCCGCGCGGCCGGCGCCTTGATCAGCATGTCGCGGGTGAAGGCACTGCCATTTTTCAGGGTGAAAGTCGCCGACGCATGATCGAAACCGAAGCCGGACTTGAA
>JBOHYV010000058.1:0-9840 GCA_050738135.1 Rhodanobacteraceae bacterium
ATCGTTGTTGGGTAACCCACACGCCCTACGACGAGTCGCGGTATCTCAAGGCGCTGCAGCTACGAGGTTCGCCGCTGCTCACCGGGTTGTCCACAAAAACTACTTGACGGACTGACTCAGGGCGTGATGCCGCCGGTCGCGAGTGGCTGCTTTCGGGGGGCCTCTCTTCAACGCTCAAGCTCACCTGCAGCCATTGCAACTCGAAGCTGCGGTGAGGCCCGTCGGGTGGAATGGCTGGTTGGCGTGGTGGTTACGCAAGGCCATTTAGCCCGGAGCAACATAACGGATTTTGGCGGAGGCTCAGTACTTCGCGAGTGTCCCGTCGGACCATTTACGTACCGGCACAAAGTAAACAGTGAAAGGCATTAGATCGCTGGAAGCTGACAATACCGGCGAACCGGGAAGGTTTGCGCCCCATTCCGCGCCGGGGCCCGGTGGGCCATAGAACATCACATGCGGATGCCAAGGGCCACCTGCGCTCGCGATATATCCCTCTTTCGACAACATGAAGCACATGGCGCCGGCTTCCGGTTGCTTGATCTGCTTTGTAGAGATTTCGGCTTGGGTCCGTTTGAGCATCTCGGCCCTTGAGACGCCGGACAGAACCCACTGCGTGCGCTGGAGATAAGCTGGAAGCACCGAGCGCGCCGCCGCCGCATTGTCACACTCGGGAGCGCGTTGCTTCGGGTTCCAGAACTGCGCGTTGCCGATATCGTTCTCCCAGGACCTGCCCACGTAGCAGACGAAACCATTCGTGCCTTTGACGGCAGTTTTGTAGCCGTGAGCGTCGAGCACCAGAATCTCGGCCTTATCCGAGACCGACGCGGGCGCAGCAGTACGCGCCAAGGCGATTTCAGCGGCAGGGTCCATCATGTAATGAAACATGGGGGCCATAGCTGGATAGGCAGACACCGCGGGTGCGGCACCGACACTGGGCGAGTTGATCACAACGACCAGCAGTACCAGTGGCGACAGCATCTTGGCGAGTTGGGCCGCGCCCCCGGCGAACCAGTCTGGACTCTCGTTCGTGGATCGCATGTGTTTCGTCATGACCAATGTCCTGGAGTTCCGCGATGTTCGTACGATTTGCCCTCTGGCCGCATTTGATGCGCACACCAGCAATGCGGTCCATTGATATGCTACTCCCGACCCCCTTCCGGTCAGTCACGAACGCCCGCTTTCTGGAAAGCTAGTGGGCAATCGTTCGACCGTTCCGCGTGCGACTGGTTACGGGCACAGCAGCATGCGCCGCCGTCGGCTTGGTGTTCCGGACCGTTTACGAGCCCTGCAGGCACGGTAGCCGGTGTTACCGCCCGGGGCGCTCAAGGCTACAGTACGTGCACGCTTCGCATCAATGTCTCGAACCGGGATTTCATCAGCGCCTGCGCCTGCTCGCCATTGACCTGGTAGTTAACAAGGTACAAAACGCGCGGATCGGTGCCCTTGGCGCCGCCGACGACGCCCGCGATTTTCTCCACACCATTGTCGTTGCTCGCAACACCGTCGAACGGCGCCGCCCGATCCAGTGCCTTCTCCCATGCCGCCTTGTAGTCGGCAGCAGGATCGCCGCGAGGGTTGGGATAACGTCGGAAGAGCACAAGATCATTCTCGTCATGTGAGCTTGGCCGAAGCCCGATCGCGGAAACATCCCACACGACCTTGCTGCTGCCGTGGAAAAAGCTGAAAAACAGCGCCAGTTCACTGTCGGCGCCTACCTTCTGCAGACGGGACGGCACCGTGAGCGTAAGCCGGTTGGACTGGTAACTGAAACCATGTCCGTCGTCGGCGTCAATATGGATGTCCTTGAGCGCCGCAGGCAACAGTTGCGTCTCCTCAAGAAAGGACTTCCATTCGGCCAGTGATCCAACATAGCCGGTCGTGAAGAAATTGGTCATCGCTTCGAGGTTGATGAGGTAATCATGCTCGTTCGCCACCGGAACCTCACGGAGGAAGCCGACGTATCCGTCCGGCACCGGCAGCGCAACCACCATCAGCAAGTCGTTCGCATACGGTATCGGCCAGACCAGGGCGCGCCAGTGACGTTGCCAGGCATCCGTGTAGACGACATTCTTCGTCGGCTCGCCCAGCGAGGTGACCTTGATCTTGGCCTGATCGTTTTTGGACGGGCCAACGTCGCGAGTCATGAACCCGACCGTCAGCAGCAGGTCCATTAACTTCCGGGGATGGCCGTGCAACTGGGTTGCTGGCAAACTGTCCGGCCTGTGCAAACGGAACAGCACCGAGTGGGCGCCTTTCGCCTGCCCGAACTGGACGTACCCATCGCCGGCGAGCGGCCTTTTATCGCCGAACCGTTCCAGATCGACCCAATTCCCGTCGCTCCCACGTACCAGCAGATAAGGGAACGCGTTCAGGGTGGGCGTCGCATACAGCATCCGGGCCGAACCCTCGCCACGGGGAAACATCGTGGTGGCGTTCTGAGCCAGGATCGCCTTGAGTTGTCCATCGACGTAGGCGTGTTCGAGCGCAAGATACTTCGCGTAGAAATCGGCCTGGCTCATCGGCAATTTGAACGTCGCCTTGAAGGTACCGGTGATCTGGTCCTGGATCAGCGGAAACCCGTATTGCATGCGCTGGTCGATCGCGGCGGTGTTTTCCGGCGCCTTCAATACTTCGCTGATGGGAAGCGCGTAGTTGAGGTTCGCGCCGGGATTCATCATCAGCACCACACCGATGACCTTGCCGTCCTCATCCATCAAGGGTCCGCCGCTGTTGCCCGGGTTGACCGCCGCCGAAAATCGCAACCATTTCCAGGCGCCGCTCTGGTTTTCGGGCGTGTTCGACGTGTACAGGCCGCTCCGCACCACGACACCCGTACCGAGCGCGTTGCCGACGGCGTAGACCGTCTGGTTTAGGGATGGGCTGGTGTCGACCGGCAGCGTCGCTGCTGCTTTCGGCGGCGACTCGAGCGAAAACACCACAAAATCCCGCCGCCGCGCGAATTTTTCGATCTGGCCGATCGCATACACGCGACCGGTCGAATCCCGCAGCGAGGGCGGTCCCCACAAGCTGTTCAGGCCGTTCAGGAAAACGTGCGCAGCAGTGACGTAGCGGTTGGGACCGATCGCAAACGCGGTACCTATGGAGTGGTACTTGTCCGTGCGTTGCTGATAGGGAACTAGGTCCATCGGCAACGGCTTGGCGAAGGTCAGCGGATCCTGCGCGGGCTTGGCTGCGACCACCTCGAACGTCGCCGCGTCGATGTTCGGCAAGAGCTTCGTATCGAGGGTCGCGGCGTGCAGCGCTGGCGCCAGACCCAGCACCATGCAAAGCGCCTGGATGGCGCGACAGGACCATGCGGCGGGCCCGGCTACGAACCATCCAGCCCGCGTCTTGACATACATGCACCTGCCTCCTGTTGAACCCGGATCGGCACCCACAGCCACCCACGCCGCGGATGGTCTCACTTTGACAAGTCGCAATTCAAGTGCGGAACGGTCGGGACGCGTCACGGCGCAATTATCCACCGGTCAAGCTCTGGTCCGTACCCAGAGTCGTGTCAGCTGGACACGCGGGGCTGAACAGCTCCAGGTTCGCGAAGGCCGTTTGGTTTGAGTTACTCGCGGGTGTGCTTGCTGCGCGTAGCGGCGCGGCATGAGTCAAACGAGTGACTTCTTTGTGGCAGCCGGATTGGAAAATCGAGCGTCCGGAGTTTGGCCGTGACCTGACCTATGGAACGTTGATTACATGCGGCAACGGACGGCAACTCATGGCATGGGGGCGTCGTGATCTTCGAAGGGCGCCAGCGACATCTCCCATGCCCCTTATCACCGCTCGATCATCAGACCATCCTTCACCGCGCCGTAGGCATCCAGATACTGCGCGATGTGGTTCCACGCATTCTGATAGACCGCGCGCTGTTCAGGTGTGGTCGCGGGGTCGGCCAGCGCACGCGGCAGGTCGATCAGGCGCAACTTCGGGCCGATCTGCATCCACACCGGAATCGCTTCGGCGCGGCTGACACGGAACACGTGCGGGCGCACTTCGGTGAAGGTGAACTTCGCGAGCACGCCTTCGCGGTTGTCGTCGATGGGATGCGAGTGGCGCGCGACCAGATTGCCCATGCAGTAGATCACCCATTTGTCGCCGATCTTCTGCATCGGCTGGATCACGTGCGCGTGATCGCCGAGGATCAGGTCGACGTACGGCGAGGCGAGCAGCCGTTTCGCCTCCGACAGTTGCTTAGGGGTCGCGAGATGGTCGTATTCGGTGCCCCAATGCAGTGACAACACCACGATGTCGGCGCCCGCCTGTTTGGCGCGTTTCGCTGCAACCAGGATCCTGTGCACATCAATGGGATTGACCGACCACGATTTCCCCGGCGGCGGCTTGTGGTCGTTGAAGCCGTAGGTGTATGCAAGCGATGCCACCTTGACGCCATTCGGCAGCGCCATGACCAGCGGCGTTTCCGCCTCTTTTTCGGTGCGGGCACTGCCGGTGTGCCGGATTTTGGCTGCATCGAGTTCATCCAGGGTGCGCACGAGCCCGGTGAAACCCTTGTCGAGTGTGTGGTTGGAGGCCGTGGTGCACTCTTCGTAGCCGTCGCGCTTAAGCGCCGTCAGGACCTGCGGCGGCACGTCGAATTCCGGATACCCGGTGAACGGGCCCTGCGGCGGTGCCAATGGGGTTTCCAGCTCGCAGATGGAAAGATCAGCGCCATGCACATCGGGGGCAATCGCACCGAGGATGGCATCGAAGTCGTAGCCGGATTCACCTTCGGCCGCGGCATCCTGTTGCGCCTGCGCGATCAGCGGTGGGTGGATCAATACGTCGCCGGAGCCGAGAATCGTGACCGTGCGCGGCACGAAGCCGGACGGTTTCGACGCGACCGCGGACGGATTCGACGCGCACGCGGTGACCGCGAACAGACACAGCAGGACCAGCGCCAGGCGGAATCGGGCGAGCGACATGCGAAAGCCTCCGCGAAGTTCGCGGCAAGCCTGACCGCCGCAAGCGGTCGAGTCAAATCATTCCGCGCACGGCGCATCGGCGTTATGGTAGTCACCCTGCCCGGACGCACGCGCAACCATGGCCCTCGCACCCGCCTTCAACCTGCAGCACTGGATCGATGAGCACCGGCATTTGTTGAAGCCGCCGGTCGGCAACAAATGCATCGTCGATGGCGACTTCATCATCATGATCGTCGGCGGACCGAATTCGCGCACCGATTACCATTGGGATGAGGGCCCGGAATTTTTCCACCAGCTCGAAGGCGAGATGGTGTTGCGGGTGCAGGACGAGGGGGTGCGCCGCGAGATCCCCATCCGCGCCGGCGAAATCTTTTATCTGCCTCCGCGCACCCCGCACTCGCCGCAGCGGATGCCGAATTCGATCGGACTGGTGATCGAACGCCGCCGCCTCAAACACGAGAAGGACGGCCTGTTGTGGTTCTGCGAGCAATGCAACCACAAGCTCTACGAGGAGTACTTCATCCTCGACAGCATCGAGAAGGATTTTCCGCCGGTGTTCGAGCGCTATTACGGCTCAATCGAAGCGCGCACCTGCGCCCGATGCGGGCACGTGGATCAGCCGCCGCAACGATGAAGTGGTGCCGGGGGCGGGGATCGAACCCGCATGGCCTCGCGGCCGAGGGATTTTAAGTCCCTTGCGTCTACCCGTTTCGCCACCCCGGCACGCGGCCATTGTGCCAGCCGCGTGCTCCGCAGGGATGGCGCGAGCCATCAAACCGTTCCAGCCAGTTGGCGCTCCGGACGCTTCCGCACCGCCGATCAGGAGCACCCTGCGCCGCTTACAGTTCGCTCTCGAATTCGAACACCTGCAGCATGGCCTCCCGTCGGTCCACGCCGTAGCGCTGCTGGAGCCGTTCCGCCAGGTAAACAGCGCAACCCGCCGGATGCCGTACGTCCTCGGCCGTCAACTTGCGCCAGCGCCGCATGATTCGGTCGGGAATATTCGACCATTCATCCCTGATCTTGTCATCGTCCATGCACCACCTCCTTCTCGACGACCGGCTGCGGGTTGTTGTGCGAGTGTCCTGCATGTCCCGGGGCATACGAAGCGGCAGAGCAGCCATCACGCCTACCGGTGTTCGCCGCCGGGTGACTCCGCTTTGTGGCTTCTGCGCTGCCTGGGTGCCTGGGGCGCCGCAGACTGGCCCTCGTTTCCGCGCGCAGGGGCACGCTGGGTATGCCGCCGGTCCGGATCCGGAACGGGTGATTTTGGATGACGTGTTTCGCCGGATCTCGATCTGTTAGCCATGACTTGCTCCTTTTCAAAGTGGCCTTGTGAATACCGGACTGTCGCGCGACCGCCAAACGCGACAGGCGTGTCAAACAGGCATTCTTCCCCACGCCGGCGCGATGCGACAACGCGGCTGCGAAAACAACGGCCACCGTCCACGACGCATCGCCGCATCCGCCTCGTCACTGCGTCGAGAAGGGCAGCCGGATCCAGAACACGGCGCCCTTCGACGATTCGCCGAGTCCAAGGGCGCCACCGTACGCTGCCGCGATCTGCTTCGCGTAGGCAAGCCCCAGACCGTTGTGTTCCGCAGGCTCGGAAGTCACGAACGGTTCAAACAGCGTGACCGAACGATACTGGACACCCGGGCCATCATCGGTGAACTGGATCAGGACGGTCTTGTGCGCGTGGTCCGCCTCGATTCCCACTTCGACGTTGTGGGCGCCGAACTGGAAGGCATTGTCCAGAACCTCGACGAACATCCTCTTCAGCGCGTCCGCCTGACCGGATATCAACGGCAGGTCCTTGTCACCTGCAAGCCGCACATCGCCGAGGTCGGCGCACGCTTCTGCGCATACCGACAGCAAGGCGGCGACGTCGACGCCGGAGGATTCCGGCAGCTTCAGTACCGCCAGGCTGCGCCCGCCCCTGAGCAGGCGCGCAGCGCGCAGGCATTCTTCTTCCAGACGATCCAGCGAAGCCCTGGCCTCGTTCAACTTGTGTTGCTTGATCAGCAGATTCGCAAGCTGCGATGCCGACATGATCGAGTTGAGCGAGTTGGATACCGAGTGCACCAGCGAGCCCAGTATCTCTTCATGACTCTCGACAGGTGCTTCCAGCGCACCCGATTGGTCAGGGCGTCCCGCCGCGCCGCCACCCCGCGGCAACCCGGATGCCTGCGTCGCAGCGGGGGCTCCCGCGCGGCATTCTTCGACCATGACTTCATTCGCATTCATCGGATTCACTCCAGATCCAGCCATTCAACGACGACGCCCGCATCCGCCGCCACCGCTTCAAGGCGACCGTGGACATAGTCGTAGGCCACGGAATTGGACACGTGAAGCTGCACGTCCTGGTAACCGGAGGGCGAATCTTCCGGGAGCCCCGCGGAACTCGAATCATCACGCTGGCGTGGTGCATCGAGTCCCAGCTCGACCACGGCATCGACATCCGTCATGCCGCGCACCGCGACAAGCACCATGCGGATTCTCGCTTCGTCTCCGCTCAAGCGTATCGACATCGTCTGTTGCACACCCGAGTCGGCAACGGACCGGCGCCGGGTGGCCAGGTCCGCACGGTCATCATTTTGCAGTCGTACGTCGTTCGCAGCCATATCGCTTGCCTCCTGTCAGAATCCGTTCGTCAATGGGGACACGCTACCGAGCGCAACAAGACCGCCGACGAGCCGGGCTCATCCGCGAAGGTCACGTTGCTGAGCGAGATGAACCCGACCAGGCGCTTGTTCCGGTCCACGACCGGAAGCCGGCGGATTTCCAGTTCGGCCATGTTGGATGCCACTTCGTCCACATCTTGGTCATTGAAACAGTATTTGATGCCCTCGCTCATGACCTCGCGCACCGTGGTACCGGGGTCGGCGCCTTTGGCGACCGCACGCAACGCGAGGTCGCGGTCGGTCAGCATCCCGATCAGCTTGTCGTTCTCGTGCACAGCCAGGCTGCCGATGTCCTTTTCACGCATCAGCTCTGCCGCCTCTGCAATGGTCTGTTCCGGGCTGACGAGGTAAACATCGCCCGTCATGACGTCACTGATGGTTTTCATGCTGGATCCGCTCCTTGCAGGTACCGCCGTGCCCCGGATCGATCATCGCTTGCGCAACCGGGTGCGCACGACCGTGCCGAATCCGCAGACAACGCAGCTCGACCAGTGCCATGCATTCCACAGCCACGGCTTCGGCCGCGGCGAGATCGCCATTGGCCCTGGCAAGCTCCATCGCATGCAGCAGGCACTCGTCGCTCGGAACATCCGCACCTGTCTGGACGCGGGCAGTCGGCCGCTCGATGCAGCAAAGTGACTGTTCCAGTCCCTGCATCCGGAGGCGGCTGCCGGCCAGTTCGGCCTGCCAGCGCTCGCGGAGCTGCTGGTTCCGGGTGCAAGCCAGCGCTTTCTGGATGTGCTGGATGCGCACGTACTCGGCCATCCACGCCTGCTGAACATCGTCGGCCGGATCGCCGGAGGCGGCGCGAAACGGTAGCGGCATGGCCTGCAATGGGCTATGGCCATTGGTCATCGAAGTTGCACGCATGGGGTTCATTGTTGCCGTGGCGCGGTCGTGGCCTGAATCGGCCAAGCCGCGGCTGAGGAGCGGAGACGGTGTCTGCGGCGTGATCGACCGCTGGTCATCACGCGCGCCGGGGCCATGTTCCGGCAGTTCGAGTTCGATGAACAAGGTTCGCGCTGCCCTTTCTCATCGCTGCCTGCAGTTTCCATTGTCGGTGAGCCTGGCCCATCTGATCGATTCCGTTCTGACCGATTCTCCGCCGCTCAGTCACGGTGCGGCCTGACGAGCAAGTTGCATGCCAAGCTCCGGCGAAACGGCGGCGCGGGCGGTACAGGATGTCCTGAAAGCCAATGGCAGTGCGGCCTGGCGGGTTCGTGCCTCATTCGAGAAGGGCCGCACCACGAAGGCGAAAGCCGCCGGGGAAATCAGCCGATGCGGAAATGATTTACCAAACCTGCGATAGCAGGAATTATTTTTCGGGGTTGCCGGCGGCGCCTCGGGCGCAACGGCGTGGCGTGCACAACCACGTCCGCAGGCGCGGATCGTGCTTTCCCACCCGGACGACCGGTCAGCGCGGCGCGCATCGTGCGGGGCAGCGCGTCAGCACGCGTCGTTGGCGAATTCCATGGCCGTGTTCGCGTCGATCAGGCCCAACGCGCGGTAACGCATCAACCTGTTGTAGATCGTCTTGGACGTGATCCCGAGGATCCGGGCGGCACGACTCTTGTTGTTGCCGCAGCGGGCCAGGGTCTTGAGCAGCATCTCGCGCTCGATGTCGTCAAAGGACATGCCGACGGTGAATTTCACCGCGTCGTGCGGCTCGGCGTCTCCGGATGCCTTCGACGCGACATCGGGCCTGTAGCGCAGCTGGTCGCTCTCGCCCGCGAGCAGATAGCTGCGTTGCACCGCGTGCCGCAGCTCGCGCACGTTTCCCTGCCACTGGTTATCCGCCAGCCGCAGCAACGCTTCCGGCGCAAATTGCTTGCTGGTTCCATAGCGATGGTTCAGGTCATCGAGAAAATGGCGCGCCAGCAGGGGAATGTCATCGCGACGCTCGCTTAGCTCTGGGGTGTGCAACTGATAGGCGCTCAGGCGGTAATACAGGTCCCTGCGCAGCAGACCGGACTCGACGCACGCACGGGGATCGCGGTTGGTCGCGGCTATCAGCCTGACGTTCACCGGAACCTCCCGGGTTCCGCCCACGCGGGTCAACACCTTGGTTTCAATGACGCGCAGCAGATACACCTGCAGCGGCTGCGGCATCTCGGTGATCTCGTCGAGGAACAAGGTGCCGCCCTGCGCCTGCTCGAAGTATCCGGTATGCGACTGCACCGCGCCGGTGAACGATCCGCGCTCGTGGCCGAACAGCAAACTGCCGAGCA
>JBOHYV010000059.1:0-9821 GCA_050738135.1 Rhodanobacteraceae bacterium
ATTGCCGCCGCACACGAAGTCGGCCAGCACCGCGGCGGCCCGATCGACGATCACCGGCACGCCGGCGGGCAGGCCCACCGGTCCGATGAAGCCGGCGGGTGCACCGGCCACGGCCTGTACTTCGGCGTCGCCTGCCAGCACCGACTCGCCCGGGAGTTCCGGCAGCTTGCCGGCCTTGACTTCGTTCAAATCATGATCGCCGCGCAGACACAGCGCCACCACGCCGTCATTGCCGCGTACCAGCAGGGTCTTGATGCACTGCCGCGGCGGCACCTTCAGGAACGCACTGACTTCTTCGATGGTTTTCTGCGTCGGCGTTTCGATGCGGAGCAGTTTTTGCCCGGGAGCGGGACGCGAAGTCGCCGGCGCGAGTGCTTCGGCGCGTTCCACGTTGGCCGCATAATCGGAAGCGTCGGAAAATGCGATCGCGTCCTCGCCGGAGTCGGCCAGCACCTGGAATTCGTGGCTGACATCGCCGCCGATCGAACCGGAATCGGCGGTGACTGCGCGGAATTTCAGGCCGAGGCGCGTGAAGATCCGGCCGTAGGCGTCGTACATCGCGCGATAGGTTGTGTCCTGCGAAGCCTGGTCGAGGTGGAACGAGTACGCGTCCTTCATGATGAATTCGCGCGCACGCATCACGCCGAAGCGTGGCCGGATCTCGTCGCGGAATTTGGTCTGGATCTGGAAAAAGGTGATCGGCAATTGCCTGTAGCTGCGCAATTCGTTGCGCGCGAATTCCGAGATCACTTCCTCGTGGGTCGGGCCGTAGCAGAATTCCTGTTCGCGCCGGTCGTGGAATTTCAGCAACGCCGGACCGTACTTGTTCCAGCGTCCCGATTCGTCCCACAGCTCGCGCGGCTGCACCGACGGCATCAGCATTTCAATCGCGCCGGCATTCAGCATTTCCTCGCGCACGATGGTTTCGACCTTGCGCAGCACGCGCAGGCCCAGCGGCGACCAGGTGTAGATGCCGGATGCGAGCTTGCGGATCATGCCCGCGCGCAGCATCAGGCGGTGACTGGCGATTTCGGCGTCGGCCGGATCCTCGCGGGTGGTCGCGATGTGGAATCGGGACAGGCGCATGACAACCCCATGTGCAACCGGAACGGCGGATTGTAGCGGTTGCGCACGCTACCCGGTTGGTCGGACAGGACCGCCGTGTCTTCGACGCGACGCGTCATTCGGCGCAGCACTTCGTTCCGAAGGGATGAATTCGAAGATCGCGGTCCAAGGCTCTTCCCGAGTCCGGGTCCCAAGTTCCGGGTTTCCTCAGGTGCCTTGCGACGTGCAGTATTGCTTCTGCTGCGCACGCGCGGTCGCGAGTTGCTGTTCGCGCTGGTTGTCGCTCATCACCATCTGCTTGCCGTTGCTGCCGCTGGCGATCACCGGTTGCTTGCTTTGCAACAGCTCGATATTGGAGCCCAAGCGTTTGCAGAGCGTTGCGCGGTTGGATGGGGTGGCGGGTTGCGTGCCCCGGGCGGGAACCGCCCGGGTTGTGGCTTCGGCAGTCGGCGCGGCGCGGTTGTTTCCGGGGTCGGAAGGCGCCGGATGGGAAGACACCTCGGGTTCACCGATGAGATGCACTTTGGTGTAGTGCACGCCGTTCGCGGGTGGCAACTGCGAAAAATGGATGACCCCATTGGCGTCCTTCCACCTGTAGACCTGCTGGGCGCTGGCAGACCCGGCGATGCAGGCGAGCGCAAGGCCCAGGGCAGACGCGGCAATCAAGGTGCGCAGTGGCATGGATATCCCCGAAACGCGTTGAATGACGGCGCGAGTATGCCACACCCGCCTGTACGCATCCGGAAGGGCGTCACAGGGGTCACCAGCGCCGACGCCGCCGGACGGCAGGGCGGCCATCGGCTAAACTGGACGCGGGATTTGGCCTGGTTACCTGGATGTCCGATCTGTCTCCCCGCAAACCTCCCAGGCGCGGCATTTATCTGTTGCCGAACCTGATCACGACCGGCGCGATGTTCGCCGGTTTCTATGCAATCGTGGCCGGGTTCCTGGGATCCTTCACGAACGCCGCGGTGGCGGTGTTCGCGGCTGCGCTGCTGGATGGAATGGATGGCCGCATCGCACGGCTCACGGGTACCCAGAGCGCGTTCGGCGTGCAGTACGACTCGCTGTCCGACCTGATCAGTTTCGGCCTTGCGCCTTCGCTGGTGATGTACACGTGGTCGCTGCAATACCTGCGCGACTACGGCCCGGTGTGGAGCAAGGTGGGATGGTGCGCGGCGTTTCTTTACGCGGCCTGCGCGGCCCTGCGCCTGGCGCGGTTCAACACCCAGGTCGGCGTTGCCGACAAGCGCTATTTCCAGGGTCTTTCCAGCCCCACCGCGGCGTTGTTGTGCATGTCCTTCGTGTGGACCATGGGAAACTTCGGCGTGGAAGGAAGCTGGCTGTGTTTCTTCACGCCGATCCTGGTCGTGGTCGCGGGACTTTTGATGGTGAGCCGGGTGCGCTACTACAGCTTCAAGACCTGGCCGATTGGTGACCGCGTGCCGTTCGTATGGATCATCCTGGCGGTGCTCGTCATCATCGCGCTGGTGCTCAACACCGCGCTGGTGTTGCTGGCGCTGATGCTTGCCTATGCGTTGTCCGGCATCGTGATCACGCTGTGGGGCCTGCGCAGCCGGGCGTCACGGCGACGGCTCCGGATCGCGCGCCGGCGTTCTTCACAGGAATCGCGTCAGTGAACACCATCGCGCCCGCGATGCGTGAGCGGTGCTTGCGCGCGCTGGACGTCGAGCCGCTGCGGCTGCGTGTGCGCAATCCCGTCGCGGCCAACGCCACGCGCTCCGCATCCCCGGAGGCCCCCGAGGCGGTCGGGGCCAGCTTGCGCGCGTCCGACGCCTTGCAGGATGACCCCTCCGCGACGGGCACAATCCGTCGATTGGCCCTGCAACCCGATCCGGCGGAATTGGACGATCCGGCCATCCGGAAGATGTATGAGGCCCTGACCGAGGCCGTGGGCAAGGCCGGTCTGCAGCGCGTTCGCCCGTGCGATGTCGCCGACGACCCGACCGCGGCGGTCATGGTGTTCGGCGCCGCGCCGCTTCCGGAGGGCGTACCCGCGCAGCGTGTGTTGCATGTCGAAGCGCTGGGCGTGCTGCACGCCGACCGTGAGCGCAAGCGTTCGCTGTGGGCGCGGATGCAAGCGCTGGGCCGGATCATCGAGGGCGGTTGAGATGGTCGCGGTCGCGCCACTCGAGGCGAGCTTGCGTGCGATGACGTACGAAGATGTTTCCACGGTCGCCAACATCGAGGCAGCTGCCTACGAGTTTCCGTGGTCACGCGGCATTTTCAGAAGTTGCCTCGACAGCGGCCACCACTGCTGGGTGCTGGAGCAGGGCGGCGCGACCATTGGTTACGGCATCCTTTCCGTCGGTGCGGGCGAGGCGCACATCCTGAACGTGTGCGTGGCCCCGCTGCAGCAGGGGCGCGGTCACGGCGGGTTCCTGCTGAAGCGCCTGCTGGATCTCGCACGCTGGCATCATGCCGCACGTGTATTCCTGGAAGTGCGTCCGACCAACGAACTGGCACACGCGATGTACGAACGCGCTGGCTTCAACGAGATAGGCCGCCGTCCGGGCTACTACCCGGCACGGCGCGGCCGCGAGGACGCGATCGTGATGGGGATCGAGTTGCTGCCGCAGGAGAATTGACCCGAGCGGGTTCGACAATTCCCTTGCGACCGGCGAACCGCAGCATGCATCCGATCGATCGAGCCATCCGCGGGAAGCGCTGCTTGCGCTTCAGTTATCACGGCACCACGCGCCTGGGCATCCCCCGATGCTGACCGTCAAAGCGGCCAGCATCGACCCCCTTCGTTTCGAAGGGGGTATTGCAATCTTCAAGCCAGCTTCTTGTACTTCACCCGGTGCGGCTGCGCAGCTTCCTCGCCAAGACGGCGCTTCTTGTCTTCCTCGTATTCGCGGTAGTTGCCGGGGAAGAATTCGACGTGCGAATCGCCCTCGAAGGCGATGATGTGCGTGGCGATGCGGTCGAGGAACCAGCGGTCGTGCGAGATCACCAGCCCGCAACCGGGGAATTCCAGCAGCGCGTCTTCCAGCGCGCGCAGGGTTTCCACGTCGAGGTCGTTGGACGGTTCGTCCAGCAGCAGCACGTTGCCGCCCTGCAACAGGGTTTTGGCCAAATGCAGCCGGCCGCGTTCGCCGCCCGACAACTGGCCGACGATCTTCTGCTGATCCGAGCCCTTGAAATTGAAACGTCCGATGTAGGCGCGCGACTGGATCTCGAAATTGCCGATCTTGAGGATGTCAACACCGTCTGAAATTTCCTGCCACACATTGTGCTTCGGGTTCAGCGCATCGCGGGACTGGTCCACGTAGGCAAGCTTCACGGTCTGGCCCAGCACGATCTCGCCCGAGTCCGGCTTTTCCTTGCCGATGATCATCTTCATGAAGGTCGACTTGCCGGCGCCGTTCGGGCCGATGATGCCGACGATCGCACCGGGCGGAATGATGAAGCTCAGATCGTCGATCAGGCAGCGGTCGCCGAAGGATTTGGACACGTGCTTGAACTCGACGACGTTGTCGCCCAGACGTTCGCCCGGCGGAATGAAGATTTCGTTGGTCTCGTTGCGCTGCTGGTAATCGACCGCGTTCAATTCTTCCAGCCGGTTCAGGCGCGCCTTGCCCTTGGACTGGCGGCCCTTGGCCGCTTGCCGCGCCCATTCCAGTTCCTTCTGGATGGCTTTCTGGCGCGCCTTTTCGCTGGAAGCTTCCTGCTTCAGGCGCTCGCCCTTCTGCTCCAGCCACGAGGAATAATTGCCCTTCCACGGGATCCCGCGGCCACGGTCGAGCTCGAGGATCCATTCGGCCGCGTTGTCGAGGAAGTAACGATCGTGGGTGACCGCGACCACGGTGCCCGGATACTGGTGCAGGAAGTTTTCCAGCCATTCCACCGATTCGGCGTCGAGGTGATTGGTGGGCTCGTCCAGCAGCAGCATGTCCGGCTTGGACAACAACAGCCGGCACAGCGCCACGCGGCGTTTTTCACCGCCCGACAGCGTGGAAATCCTCGCATCCCACGGCGGCAGCCGCAGCGCATCCGCCGCGATTTCGAGCTGACGCTCGAGGGTGTGTGCGTCGCCCGCGGCGAGGATGTTCTCGAGCTTTTGCTGTTCGGCCGCGAGCGCGTCGAAATCCGCGCCTTCCTCGGCATAAGCCGCATAGATTTCATCGAGGCGCTTTTGCGCATCGAGGATTTCCGACAAGCCCTCCTCGACCGATTCGCGCACGGTCCTGGTGGGGTCGAGTTCGGGCTCCTGCGCGAGATAGCCGATGTTGATGCCGGCCGCCGGACGCGCCTCGCCCTGATGATCGGTGTCCGCGCCCGCCATGATGCGCAGCACCGTGGATTTGCCCGCGCCGTTCAGGCCCAGCAGGCCGATCTTGGCGCCCGGGAAAAACGAAAGGGAAATATCCTTGATGATCTCGCGCTTGGGCGGCACGATCTTGGATACGCCGATCATGGTGTAGATGTATTGCATGGGCGACTCTCTCTTTTGCTCGTCATGCCGGACAAGCCCGCGCAGCGGGCGCGATCCGGAATCCATTTTTGATTTTGCTGCTGCGAGATTTTGCTGCTGCGAAGATCGACATCCATGTCTTGGTTCCGCGCGCCTCCGGGCGTGCGGGCTACTTTTGTTTCGGCACGCAATCCCTTATTGCGCCGGGCATGACGGTTTCGGCAACGTCGTGCTGCCGAAACTGCCCGCGGTGCTCGCCGATCGCACGCCGGCGCGAACTCGGCCATCCATGGCCTCGAACATGCGCGCCTTGCTCGTGCGATCAGCTGCGCGCCGCGGCGTCATGCAACGGCGCGTTTTTTGCTTCGTTGACCGGCCATCCATGGCTTGCGGTTGGGTTGAACTGTGCATTATCGCTTGGCCGGCGTGGTCGCGCAAAGTTCCGAATGCGCGCCAGCCCGTCCGCCGGCCCTGCGCAGAACCGCTAGAATCAGCGGTTGCCAAGCCGGGCCAGAGGATCGCGATGTACAGCCACGAAATGCGGATTGCCGGTTACGACGACGAATTGGCGAAGGCGATCATGGCCGAACGTCAGCGTCAAGAAGACCACGTCGAGCTGATCGCTTCGGAAAACTACGCCAGTCCGCGCGTGCTGGAGGCACAGGGCAGCGTGTTCACCAACAAGTACGCCGAAGGCTATCCGGGGCACCGCTATTACGGCGGTTGCCAATACGTGGATGTCGCCGAGGCGCTGGCGATCGAGCGCCTGAAGCAGTTGTTCGATTGCGACTATGCCAATGTGCAGCCGCATTCCGGGTCGCAGGCCAACCAGGCGGTGTACTTCGCATTGCTGCAACCGGGTGACACCATGCTGGGCATGGCGCTGGCGCACGGCGGACACCTGACCCACGGCGCCAAGCCGAACATCTCCGGCAAGCTTTTCAACGCGGTGCAGTACGGCGTGAATGACGACGGCCTGATCGATTACGACGTGGTCGAGAAACTCAGCGTAGAGCACAAGCCGAAGATGATCGTGGCCGGCTTCAGTGCGTATTCGCAGGTGGTGGACTGGGCACGCTTCCGCGCGATCGCCGACAAGGTCGGCGCGTACCTGTTCGTGGACATGGCGCATCCCGCCGGGTTGATCGCGGCGGGCGTATATCCGTCGCCGCTGCCGCACGCACATGTGGTGACGTCCACCACCCACAAGACCCTGCGTGGCCCGCGCGGCGGCCTGATCGTCGCCAAGGATGCGGCAATGGGGGAGCGCGCCGAGGAGATCAAGAAGAAGTTGCAGTCGATCGTGTTTCCGGCGCTGCAGGGTGGCCCGCTGATGCACGTGATCGCGGCCAAGGCCGTGGCGTTCAAGGAAGCGCTGGAGCCGTCGTTCAAGGACTACCAGCGGCAGGTGAAGACAAACGCCAAGGCAATGGCGAAAACCCTGATGGACCGCGGTTACAAGATCGTTTCCGGCGGTACCGAGGATCACCTGTTCCTGGTCGATCTGATCGGCAAGCCGCTCACCGGCAAAGATGCGGAAGCCGCATTGGGCCGCGCGCACATCACCGTCAACAAGAACGCGGTGCCGAACGATCCCCAGAAGCCGTTCGTGACCTCCGGTCTGCGCATCGGCACGCCCGCCGTGACCACGCGCGGCTACCAGGAAACCGATTGCACCGAACTCGCCGGCTGGGTGGCCGATGTGCTGGACGCGCCGAATGACGAGAAAGTGACCGACAACGTCCGCGCGCTGGTGAACGCGCAGTGCGCGAGGTTTCCGGTGTATGGCTAAGACGGGATTCGGGACAAGGGACAAGGGACCGGAGAAAAGCCGGGGTCCCTCGGCTGCCGTGGCGCCCGGTCCCCGGTCCCCGGTCCCCAAGCTCTGATGCACTGCCCCTTCTGCCAGAACATCGACACCCGCGTGATCGATTCGCGCGTTTCCGAGGAAGGTTCGACCATCCGCCGGCGCCGCGAGTGTCCGTCATGCGGTGAGCGGTTTTCCACGGTCGAGACGGTGGAACTGAAATTGCCCGCGGTCATCAAGGACGATGGCCGGCGCGAAGGATTCGATGCGCGCAAGCTGCGCACCAGCTTCGATCGCGCGTTGCACAAGCGTCCGGTGACTGAAGAGCGGATCGAGGCGGCGGTGCGTGCGGTGGTGCGGCAGTTGCGGGTATCCACCGAACGCGAATTGCCGTCGCGGCGGATCGGGGAACTGGTGATGGTGGAACTGCGCAAGCTCGATCACGTCGGTTACGTGCGCTATGCATCGGTATATCGCTCGTTCGAGGACGTCGCCGATTTCCGCGAGGAACTCGATCGGCTTGAGCATGAGCTGCCTGCAAGCGAAAGCCAGTTGCCGCTGATCGGCGGCGGCGCGGTGGTGCCCATCGACAAAAACAAGAAGCGCTGAGCAACCCTCGAACAACCTGCTGCGAAAAGGGGTCGGAGTCATTTTTCATTCAACGCGCGTGTGTGAGAGACATTTCGCATGAAAGATGACTCTGACCCCGGTTTTTCCGCTGTCTTCTCGGCAATCGATCATGCGTTGATGGCCCGCGCATTGCGCCTGGCCGAACGCGGCCTGTTCACGACCCAGCCCAATCCGCGCGTCGGTTGCGTGGTTGCGCATGGCGGGGAAATCGTCGGGGAAGGCTGGCACCGCCGTGCCGGGGAACCTCATGCCGAAACCCTTGCGCTGCTCAACGCGGGTGAACGTGCGCACGGCGCAACGGCGTACGTGACGCTGGAACCGTGTTCGCATCACGGCCGCACGCCGCCGTGCGCGGATGCGTTGATCGAGGCAGGCGTCACGCGGGTGGTGGTGGCATCGGAAGACCCCAATCCGAAGGTCGCCGGTGCAGGCGTGCAGCGGCTGCACGCCGCCGGGGTCGCGGTCGAAGCTGGCCTGATGCGTGATGCCGCACGTGAATTGAACCGCGGGTTTTTCTCACGCTTCGAGCGTGGACGCCCGTGGCTGCGCGTGAAACTGGCCACGAGCCTGGATGGCCGCACCGCGCTGGCGCACGGCGAATCGAAATGGATCACCGGCGAGGCCGCGCGCGCCGACGTGCATCGCTGGCGCGCCCGCAGTTCGGCGATCCTGACCGGGGCCGGCACCGTGCGTGCGGATGATCCGCGTTTGACGGTACGGTTGAACTCCCTCTCCGCCGACGGGTTCATCGTCGGGGGAGAGGGCTTCAAGCCGCTGCGGGTGGTATTGGATGCGCGGCTCGATGCGTTGCAAGCAAGTGCACATCTGCTCGACGGCAGCGTGCCCACGCTGGTGTTGCACGGCCATGGTGCGCAGCCGCGCGACGACCGCTACGCGCGCACGGAACTTGCTGCAATGCCGATGACCGCGGACGGTCGCTTGGAACCCGATGGCATGTTGCGTTTGCTGGCCGCTCGCGGCGTCAACGAATTGCAGGTCGAAGCCGGTCCCACGCTGTGCGGTGCGTTGTTCGAACAACGCCTCGTGGACGAATTGCTGCTGTACGTGGCGCCCACCGTGCTCGGCGACGCCGCGCGGCCGCTGCTGCACCTGCCGGAACCGGCGGCGCTGTCGGAACGCCGCGATTGGCGCGTCATTGACCGACGCATGCTGGGCTCGGACCAGCGCCTGCTGCTGCGCCCCGCGGCGCTATAATGCGCGCTCCGGCCGGTGCCGGAAACGTCTTCAGGGCGGGGTGAAAATCCCCACCGGCGGTAGGTCCGACAAAGGCAAGCCCGCGAGCGCTTTCGTGTGAGCGAAAGGCCAGCAGATCCGGTCGAATTCCGGAGCCGACGGTAAAGTCCGGATAAAAGAAGACGGTCGGACGTGTCGCGCGCGAGCGATGCGTCGGTCTCGTGCCCTGTGGCGTTCTCGCCGTTTTTTTGCGGAGAACGTTCATGGTCATTGCCTGCCGATTCGCGGCCTTCCTTTCGAGCGTGCGCTGATGTTTACCGGCATCATCGGGGCCATCGGACGCGTCACGCGCAGCGAACCGCGCGAAGGCGATTTGCGTTTTGCGCTCGTCGCGCCCGATTTCGATGCGGGCGACCTCGCGCCGGGCGACAGCATTGCGGTGTCGGGCTGCTGCCTGACCCTGGTCGCACGCGAGGGCGATACGCTGGCGTTCGATGTGTCCGGCGAGACGCTGTCGTTGACCACGCTGGGCGGTCTGTGCGTCGGCGACCGGCTGAATCTGGAACAGGCCCTGCGCCTGTCCGACCGGCTGGGGGGGCACTTCGTGTCCGGGCACGTCGACGGCGTCGGCGTCATCGCGACGATCGAGCCCGACGCACGCTCGCAGCGCTGGCGCATCACCGCGCC
>JBOHYV010000060.1:0-9773 GCA_050738135.1 Rhodanobacteraceae bacterium
GGCTTCAAGGGATTCTCGGGATGATTTTGGACATCGTGGAACAGGGCACTGATGCCGGCAGTCCGACTCGAACGGACGACCTACTGATTACAAATCAGTTGCTCTACCAACTGAGCTATGCCGGCGCCTGGCGCCATCATCGCACGAGGAGAAGACCGGGATCAAAGGACTCTGCAGAACCGGCGCGAACCAATCGCCAGGGATTGCCGGTTTGAACGCCGTCAGGCGGCCCGCAGCGCGAGCCGCGGGGATGGGGCGAGCAGCCGAGCAGCGAAGCCGTTGCGTGGCGTCAGAGCGCAGCCGGCGGAGCGCACGCCAGGGCAGCACCGTCCGCCGCACCCGCTTGCCCGGCGGGCAATACCCGCCCCACCAAGTGCTACAGCCTATCCGGAGGTTCCAAAGCAATCGATCGGCTTCGATTGCAGGTCGCTGCGGCCGGGCACCCAGGTCTGCCAACGGAATCCGCGGCCGGCCGGCACTGCGTAATCGACCCAGTATGCCGGCTCCATGTCGATGCGCTGCTCGACCTTGGCCGGAAAACCCAGCGCCTGCACCTTCGCAAGCCTGTTTCTGGCATTCGACTGATCGTTGAACAGGCCGAGCGAGATCGTGTTTTGCGAATCGCCCGCGGTGACCACGTAATAGTCATGGATGCCTTTGGCGGCGAGTTGGCGGGCCTCGTCCAGCGCGGCCTCGCGGCTTGGCGTGGCGGGCAGGTACACCCAGTACCCGTGCGAGCGGCTTACCTGTTCCTCGCGGTACTGGATGCGTGCAACGCGCGGGAGCAGGGTTTGCATGACCGCGCGCATGTCGACCGTGGTCGTGAACGGCCCCAGCGTTTCGCAGGTATCCCGCACGCGTGGCACGCCAGTGGCCTTGCCCGTTGCGGGCACGGTGGCGCGTGTGCGGCGGGTTTCCGAGAGCAACCGCAACTCGGGCACACCGGGATCGGTTGGCGGCGACAACACCGGCTTGGGCACGCGTCCGAACGCGAGCCACGCACCGGCACCGAGGTTCAGCGCCACCAGCAACAGGAACAGCAAGCGGACGAACATCGTTTTTCCGACGATGATGACATCACGATTCTAGAGCCCATCCGGAGGGCCATCGCCACAGGGCACTTGCCGGCCAAACTTCACCCGAAGCGGCTGGCGTGAAAAGCCGGACCACGTTGCCAGGCCGGAGGGTGGCAGCAATCATGGATGATCGCACGGCTGTCCCGCCCAGACGGCCAGGCCATGCAACACCGCGTGCTCGAATACCTCCGCATGGAACCCGTCTCGCGCCAGCCAGGCACCCATCGTCCCGGCCCAGCCGCCGTGCAACCACACCGGCGCCGCACCGAGCGTTGCACGTTGGCGCATCGCAAACCATTCGGCCAGAGCGCCAGCCGCGGCCCGACAGCCCGCCCGCAACGCGGTTGCGGTATCGTCGCCACCTTCCTCGAGGAATGCATCGGGATTGGTTTCGCCGATTGCGGTGTCACTGCGCAGGGCGTCCAGCATGCGCGCCGGCGACGGCGCGATGAGACCGGCGGCATGGTCCCCGTTCGCAGCCACCGCATCCAGCGTCAACGCGGTGCCGCAACCGACCACGATCGCCGCACCCGCCGCATACGCATGCACGGCGACCATCGCAAGGAAACGATCGATGCCGAGCCGTTCCGGTTTCGCATAGCGGTTGCCGACTCCGCAGGCGCTCTGCGGAGAACGCAACCGCTTGACCTTGACCGCTGCTCCTTCGGGCAGCAGCTCGCTTACGCGGCCGGTGCGCTCGGCCGGCGCCACCGAGGCGACCAGCACCCGGTCCGGCCGCGGCCACGCCTCGGCAAGTCTTCGCAGGCAGTCGGCAAAGTCTGGCTGCGACCAGTCCAGCACCACGACGCCAGTGGGCGCGCCCCGTTCCAGACGTGCCAGTTTGGCGCGCGAATTGCCAAGATCCAGTAGCCAGGTTTCTGCGGTGTGCGTGCTCACGCCGGCCGCACCGAGACTTCAGCGCTGTCGACGCTGCGCAAGCCCGTCCGCGTGCGCACCTGCAAGGCGCCGCGCGCATCGACGCCGGCCGCGACGCCGTCGAACGCATCGCACGCGTGCTCGGCGCGGATCCTGCGCCCCGCCAGTGCGTCACGTTCGTCCCAGGCCTTGGCAAAGGCTGCGAAGCCTTCGTGGTCGAATGCATCCAGCGTTTCGGTCAGTCGCTCGACCAATGCCACCGCCAATGCATTGCGCGATGGCGCCGTGCCATCGCACAGCGCGGTCAAGTCGGTGCATGGCCGGGCCAGCACCTTCCGCATTGCCTTGGCCAGATACAGGTTGATGCCGATGCCGACGATCGCGTGACAGGGCCCCATGAACTCACCGCCGAGTTCAACCAGGATGCCGCCCAGTTTCGCATCGCTGTAGACGAGATCGTTCGGCCACTTGAGGGCGACCGCACGCACACCGCAGTCTTCCAGTGCACGCGCCGCGGCGATGCCCGCCGCGAGCGATAGGCCCGAAAGCGCAGCGTAGCCGCCGGTAAAACGTTTAAGGCAGGAAAACTGGAGATTGGTTGCCGGCGGTGACAGCCAGCGGCGACCGCGTCGTCCGCGTCCGGCTTGTTGCCATTCGGCGAACACGAAGGACAGATCAGGCAGGCCGTTTGCCCGCCGCGCCAGTTCACTCGAGGTCGAATCCAGGCACCAGTGGTTTTCCAGCGCACCCATGCGTCGGCGTGCGGTGCTCGACAGGCCGGCCCGGATGCGCGCCACATCCAGCGGTTCCAGCGGTCGCTCCAGCCGATAGCCGCGTGCGCTGGATTCGATGGCGATCCCCGCCCTGCGCCACGCTTCGACCTGCTTCCACACCGCCGCCCGCGACACGCCCAGCCTTGCCGCGAGGTCCGGGCCTGCCAAGGCAAAGCCCGGCGCCAACAGGGCCAAAATGAGAGGCATGTCCGGGTGCGCCGCCAAATCGGGAGCACGGGCAACTGGCGAAACGAATTCGGATCTGTCAGGATGGTGGTTCGACATGCACTGATTCCGGGGGCTGTCATGAAACACTTGCCGTTGGGCCTGACGGTGTTGTTGCTGGGCGCTGTGCCACTGGCCGCCACCGCCGCCGATTATGGCCCGAATTGCCAGCTGCTTGCAGCCAACAATGGCACGCAACAGCTGTCAGCAACACAGACACCCGCCGCGCCGACAGACACCTTGACGAAAGCCGGGGCAATGGCGTCCGGCGCTGACGACGCGCCGGACGTTTCACCCATCGGCCCGCGCGTCCCGCCCGCAGCATCGGCGCCGGCCAGCTCTGGGTTGCGCAGCCGCGGCCCGATGACCAGCAGCAGCAAACCGCGCGACAACGCATCGACCAAACCCGCGGTGGAACCAAGCCCGGCCACTTGGCAGTCACTGTTGCCCGGTTCCATCCAGTAAATCGCTCTCACCGGGTTTACATCTCGGCAAAGCGGATATGGAAACAGGCCCCGCCCAGCTCGGTTGAGCTGTCAACCTGCAGCGTGCCGCGATACGCGTGCACGATGTCTTCGACGATTGCGAGCCCGATACCGTGCCCCTGCACGCGTTCGTCGCCGCGCACGCCGCGCTGCAACACGCGTTCCAGTTGTTCGGCTGGGATCCCCGGGCCATCGTCCTCGACCCGGATATCCAGGCCCAGGCGCCAGGCCTTGGGATTGTCGGGCGTCAGCTTCTTGATGCTGAGCAGGACACGGTGGTTCGCCCACTTGAACGAATTCTCCAACAGGTTGCCGAGCAACTCCAGGATGTCGCCCTCCTCGCCGTAGAAGCACGCCCCGTCGTCCAGGTCGAACTCGCACAGGATGTTCTGACCGGCGTAGACGCGTTCCAGGCTGCGCACCACGGCCTCGGCGTGGGCTTGCACCGGAACCGGCGCGGCGAAAGTGGAGTGCCCTGATGCCTTGGCGCGCGCCAGCTGATAGGCGACGATCTGGTCCATGTGCTGGATTTGCAAAAGCAGGTCGTTGCGCACGTCCGCGTCGTCGGATTCCAACCGTGAACGCGCCACCGCCAGCGGCGTCTTGAGGCTGTGCGCGAGATCGTCCAGGGTGTTGCGGTAGCGCTTCAGGTGCTCGCGCTCGCTTTCGATGAAGCGATTCAAACCGCGCGTCAGCACCGACACCTCGTACGGGTATGGCCCGGCCAGCCGTTCGGCGCCGCCGCGTTCGATCTGCGCGATGTCACGTGCCACCCTTCGCAGCGGCGAAAAACTCCAACGCAACAGGATCTGCTGCAGCACCAGTAGCGCCAGTCCCAAGCCGCCCAGCCAACTGAACAGTGTGCGGCGATAGGCGGCCACGCCCGCCTGGGCCTGATACAAGGCTTCGCTTTCAGCGATGTAGACCGTCAGCCGGTAACCGTTTCCGTTGGGCGGCGGGATCAGTTCCACGCCCTGGCCGAGCACGTACAACGGACCGGTCGAGGTGGAAACCGGCCCCTCGAAACGAACCACGCCGGGCGCGAGCAAGTTGTGGAACGGCAGCGCAAGGCCCAGCGACGAGGGCGCCTCCCAGCGAAAGTCGCCCTGGCCCACGATCACCGCATACAACCCGGAGCCCGGGCGCAGGAATTCCGGGTTCGGCGGGGTCATGTCCGGCGGAATGACCCGATCGGAGCGGCTGCTGATGTCGGTGCCGGCAAGATACGCGTAAGCGTAGCTTTGCAGCCGACCGCGCAACCCGGCGAGCGCCGCGTGCGCGTACGCACGGTCCAGCGCAAAGCCGGTGATACCGAGAAAGCCGATCAACACCACCAGCGTCGCGATGGTCGAACGCGAGACCAGCGACAGCGGCCTGCGCGGCACAGGCCCTTCTGAAACCATCCGGCCCGAGTCCGTTGACACCATGTCAATCGAGCCGCGTCGCGTCCGCGGGGAGCATCTGGCAAGGCGCGCGCTGCAACACGATGCTGCCCCGGACACGGCTCGCAAAGCCGCATCGCGATCGCAGCAGGACAACCCTCCGGGCCGTGGCCATTTGCCCACGACGTGGCGTCATCGTTCGTCGACGCATCGACATACACCCTTCCCGCTGTTGCTTGCCCTGCAGGCGAATGGCCAACCCTGGCCCGGATTGCGGTGCGGCCACGTGGCACGGCGTCGATTGGCCCGATCCTGGGCGCAATCCGCGCGAACCGCAATCATCCGCATCATCCTCGTGGATGATGCCAACGCGCAACCGGCGGGATGGCCGCTATTCCGTCACGTTCTCGTCGCGCGCTATCGCAAAACGATAGCCACGTCCGCGCACGGTCTCGATCGGCTTCATGCTGCTCTCCGGATCGAGTTTGCGACGCAGCCGGCCGATGAATACTTCCAGCACATTGGAGTCGCGGTCGAAATCCTGCTGGTAAATGTGCTCGGTGAGGTCGGCTTTCGACACCAATTCACCAGCATGCAGCATCAGGTACTCCAGCACCTTGTACTCGTAGCTGGTGAGATCGGTGGATCTGCCGTCGACGGTCACCGTCTGGGCGGTCGTGTCGAGACGGATCGGTCCGCACGACAGCACCGGCTTGGCCCAGCCCGACGCGCGCCGTACCAGCGCGTTGATGCGCGCGAGCAATTCCTCGACGTGGAAGGGTTTCACCAGATAATCATCGGCGCCGAACTTCAAGCCCTCCACCTTGTCCTGCCACGACGAACGCGCGGTCAGGATCAGGATCGGATAGCTGTGGCCTTCCTTGCGCAGGGTTTCGACCAATTCCATGCCGGACAGCTTGGGCAAGCCGAGGTCCACGATCGCGAGATCGAATGGCACCTCGCGGCCGAGGTAAAGGCCCTCCTCGCCATCGGCGGCGGCATCCACCGCGAAACCGTCGCGTTTGAGGCGCGCGGCCAGCGTTTCGCGCAACGGTGCTTCGTCTTCCACCAGCAGGATTCGCATCAATGCCCTCCTTGATCTGAACGTGGTTTGCCGCTCGACTGTGCCTGGACGTGCGCACGCGAATGCAACTGCACCACCCGCACCTGGCCTTTTGGCGTCAAGACCTTGATGCGATAGATGTTGGTCTTGCCACGCGAGAACTTGTCCGCGGCAAGGATATGCCCATGGGTCTGGTGCTGCACCTGCCTGACTGCCTGCTCCAGGCTCGCCGGATGCGAAGATGATGGCGCGGATGTCGGCGGCGGCTTGCGCGCGAATGCCGGCGCGACGCCCATAAGCAGCGAGCACGCCACCGTCGATGCAAGCAGCATCCTGCGTTTCATGGTCATCAAGCTTCGAACCATACAAGACTTCAACCTACGATCATCCGGCAGTCCTTTGAATTCGTGCTGAACACCCGGTTGGAAGCCGCGCTCTGGCAAGTCGGTAGGCCAGCTCCGGCTGCTTGCGCCGGCGCGTGGACATCCGCCGCACCGACCCGTTGCAATGCCGCCTCGAGCACTTCCCAGCCCGATCCGACAGCCCGCGCCTGCTCGGACAACAGCCGCCGGAAGGCCTTGCCGCCGGTTTCGCCGTGGTACAGGCCCAATACGTGCCGCGTGATCGACGCCAGCCGTACCCCGCGCCCGCATTCGGCTTCGACATAACGTCGCATCCGTTGCAGCACGACTTCACGCGCGGGGGCTTCGCCGTCGAACAATCCGGCATCGATCTGCGCCAGTGCATACGGGTCGTGGTACGCCAGTCGCCCGAGCATCACGCCATCGACACAGCGCAATTGTTGCCGTACCGACGGCAATCCCCCGATGCCGCCATTGATCACTACGGCAAGTTCGGGAAACTCGCGCTTCAGCCGATGCACCCGGGGGTGATCGAGCGGCGGGATCTCGCGGTTCTGCCTGGGTGACAGGCCTTCAAGCCATGCCTTGCGCGCATGCACGATCAGCACCCGCACGCCCGCCCCGACCATGCGCGCGGCGAATGCGAACAGATCGGCATCATCGTCCTGGTCATCCACGCCGATCCGGCATTTCACGGTCACGGGCACGGACACTGCTTCACGCATCGCGCGCACGCAATCGGCGACCAGCTCCGGTTCGCGCATCAGGCAGGCGCCGAAGCGCCCCGACTTCACGCGATCCGAAGGACACCCGACATTGAGGTTGATTTCATCAAAACCCGCCTGCTCGCCGTAACACGCGGCCTGTGCGAGTTCGGCGGGATCGGCGCCGCCCAGTTGCAGCGCCACCGGCCGTTCCTCGGCGCTGTGCGCGAGCAAATGCATGCGCTCGCCGCGCACCAGCGCCGCGGCCGTCACCATCTCGGTGTACAGGCGCGCATGCGGACTGAGCAACCGGTGGAAATACCGGCAGTGCCTGTCAGTCCAGTCCATCATGGGCGCCACGCACAGGCGCCACGGGTTTGAGGCGAGCCTTTCCATGCGCCCCATGATAGGGAACCCGACGCCGCTCCGACAGCGAATGCTTAACGAGGCGACACTTACACTTGCGCCGCATCCGCGCGAGCGTTCCGATGAAACCGTCCCCGACAACCTGTCTGATCGCGGCGCTGGCTGCCGTGCTGCTGGCGGCATGTCAGCAGCAACCTCCGGGCATCGCCGCATCCGCCAGTGCTTCCGCACCGGGAACGACCGCACCGATCATCGCGGCGCCGGCGCCGCCGGCAACCGCCGGCGCGCGCCTGCCCGGCGATCATGCCGTGACCAGACACTTCAGGATCGCGATCACGCTGCCGACGCTGCCGTCCGGCGAAAAGCCCCTCGCTGAAGCGCTGCGCAAGACCGCCGACAACGGCAAACGCGGGTTCCTGCAAGCCCTGCCGGACCCGCAACGGTTTCCGGAACTTGCCAACCGCCAATTCGAGCTGCTGCTGAAGTTCAAGATCGTCGCGAATACCCCGATTTTCACCAGCGTGCGCGAAACCGGCATGCAGGACACCGGGGGCGCTCACCCGATCCCCGTCGAGGCGGCCTTCGTGTACGACCGCAAGGCCGACAAGTTGATTACCCTGGACGAACTTTTCACCGATCCTGATGCCGCGCGCAAGGCACTGGCCAACTTCGCCCACAACACCCTGTTGAAAAAATTCACGGCGGATGCGCCCCAGCCGGGCGATGGCACCTCTCCCGCCGCGGTACGCGAGTGGAAAACCAGTACGGTGCAAATGCTCGACGACGGTACCGCCCCCACCACCGTCAACTATTCCGTGTTCGTGGTGCGTGCGGGCGATGGGCCGTCTTCGCCCAGTCCCGGCATCACCCTCGTTTTTCCACCGTATCAGGTTGCCCCCTACGTCTACGGCACACAAGCCGTGAAAGTGCCTGCGGGCATATTCTCGAAATTCCTGAAGCCCGATTATCGCGGCGATTTCGCCGCGCAATAGCGGCGACATCAACCATCCACCAGAAGCGGCTGTTGTGGAAAGTCAGGCCATCGACGGCCGCTCTGGCCTCCACGGCCCAAGCAGTCTCGCGAAGATCAGCCGCTGAACCCAGCGTAGCAAGCGAAGGCAGCTTCGCCTGCTCCCCACGAAGCGACTGTTGCGAACAGTCAGGCCACGGATGGCCGTTCTGGACTCCACAGCCCAAGCAGCCTCTGCGAAGATCAGCCGCTGAACCAGCGTTGCGAGCGAAAGCAGATTGTGCGACCGCGGAGCGCAGGCACCGGAGTGTACACGTCAGTACATGAGGATGCCGAGCACCGCAGGCGCGCAAGCTGCCGAGCGCAGCAGCTGGTTCAGCGGCTGATGGTGAGCTTGCCGAAATCGACGCCCAGGTTCCAGCCTTTGCCGCTGCCATGCACGGCCAAAGAGACGGCGCCCTTGGTCATCACGGTTGCGCGGCCCGTCTGCGCGGCGCCCGCATGCGCACCCGCCGTCGCGTAAGTGCCAAGGATCGAATCGATATTGAAGATGCCCGTAAACTTGCCGACACCGGTGATGCTGGATTTGCCGAAGGTCAGCCCGCCGCCGCGGCTGCGCAGGTGCACGCTCATGTGTTGCCCATTGCTGCACGTGACCTTGCCGGTCCCATCGGCTTTCTTGTAGAAGGCTGACCAGCCATGCATCTCGAAGGTCATGGTGCAGTTGATTTCGCCTGCCGCGTGCGCGTTGCCGGCGAACATGAGGGGGGCGCCGGCGAGCAGCGCGGCGAGAGCGAGGTTGCGTGCAGTGTGCATGATGACTCCTTGGGGCGTCGCCCGGTTGGCTTGGCCGGCATTCTTGCGCGGCAGGACGCCGCCGTCACCCATCATTGCGGCATCCGTTCAGGTCCGGGGTGATCCGTTGGATTTTTCACTGCAACCATCGATGCCGGAAAGCTGCTGTTGTGAAAAGTCAGACCATGGATGGTCGTTCTGGTGCCTATGACCGAAGGTTCGTGAAGCTGCCGTCAAATCCAGCGAAGCAGCGATCATGGACGATCGCACAGGGATTGCCCGAACTGCGCCTTGAACTCGTTCGCGAATCCGGCTGCGTCGAAACGGTGGTTCTGGGTACCGGGGCAGGCGATTTTCAGTGCCCCCATCAACGATGCCACGCGTCCCGTGGTCGGCCAGTCGAGCCCGCGCAGTATGCCGAAGATCAATCCGGCACGATAGGCGTCACCGCAGCCGGTCGGGTCAACCACCTCACGTGTCTTCGCCGCGGGTATCACATGCGTGGTGCCGTCGGCGTGAATGACCGAACCGTCCGCGCCATGGGTGACGACACAGGCCTTGACCCGCCGGGCGATTTCAGCCTCCGACCAGCCGGTGCGCTCGGACAGCAGGCTGGATTCGTAGCTGTTCACCGCCACATAATCGGCCCGCCCGATGAAGGCACGAAACTCTTCGCCCGAAAACAGCGGCATGGCC
>JBOHYV010000061.1:0-9745 GCA_050738135.1 Rhodanobacteraceae bacterium
CACCAGGGTAGCCAGTTCGTCGCCCATGATGTCTTCGAGATCGACCAGTGTTGCGGTATCGAGGGTGTCGGGGGGCAGCGGTGTTTGCATGGCGGACCTGGTGGGCTCCGGTTTGACGGTGGGTGCGATGCCGAGGGCCGGTTCGGCGGCGGACGAAGCGGCCCCGACGGCATGCGGGGATTGCTGCATCCAGCGTGCCAGCGTCTGTCCCAGCAAATGCCGGTCCAAGGGCTTGGACAGGTAATCGTCCATTCCGGCCTGCAGGCACCGTTCGCGGTCGCCGGTCATCGCGTGTGCGGTCATGGCGATCACCGGGGTGCGGGGCTTGCCGCGCTCATTCTCGATTTCACGCAAGCGGCGGGTGGCGCTGTAGCCATCCAGCACCGGCATCTGGCAGTCCATCAAGACCATCGCGTAAGGCCATTCACGCAACTTGTCGAGCGCCACTTCGCCGTTTTCGGCAACGTCAACGTCGAGGCCGAGCCGTTCCAGCAGTTTCTGCGCGACCTTCTGGTTGACCGGATGATCCTCGACCAGCAGCACCTTGCCGGTGAGAAGTTGCTCGACCGCGTTCGCGGTCGTTGGCAGTGCCGGCACGCTCAGCACCGGTTGCGCGCGCGCCTGCTGCGCGATCCCGAATGCGCTGCGCACGCCCTGGCGCAAGGCGGCGTCGTCGGCGCGAGCCGGGGTCAGCGTGACGCGCGGATCGGGCGCGCTGTCGAGACCCAGCGCCAGGATGCGCAGGCTGTCCAGTTGGCGATCGGCCAATACGCTGCGCAGCAGCCCGGCGGCGTCCAGGATGCCGCCGGTATCCACGATCAGCAGGTCGTAACTGAAAGTCTTGCCGAGCGGCGCCGCCTGCTTGAGGCGCGCGAATGCGCTGTTGGCATCCGGCGCCTGCGTGGCGTCGAGTTCCAGCGTGGCCAGAACCGGCATGATGTACTGGGCACGCAGCGGGGTGGCAACCAGCAGCGCGCGCGAGCCGGCAAGATCCTTTTGCGGCCCCGAAATGTCGCCGGGCGACTTTTCGAACGGAATCGTGAACCAGAATACCGATCCACGCCCGGGTTCCGAACGCACGCCGATGCGTCCGCCCATCAGGTCGACCAGTTTCTTGCAAATCGTGAGGCCGAGACCGGTGCCGCCGTAACGCCGGGTCACCGAGGCGTCGGCCTGGGTGAACGGCTGGAACAGGCGCGCGGCAGCATCGGCCGCCAGCCCGATGCCGGTGTCGCGCACCGCGAACAACAGTTCGTGCTGGGTGGCCGTGTCGCCACGACGACTGACCCGCACCGAAACCCCGCCGCGCTGGGTGAATTTGATGGCGTTGCCCATCAGGTTGGTGAGGATCTGGCGAATGCGCATGGGATCGCCGCGCACCGCGGGCCTTACATCGGCATCGACCACCGCGCGCATCGCGAGGCCCTTGGCCTCGGCCGGTTTTTCCAGCAGCCGCTTGACGCCGTCCACCAGTTCCCGGATGTTGACGCTGACCGACTCCAGGTCCAGCTTGCCGGCTTCGGCCTTGGAATAATCCAGGATGTCGTCGACGATGCGCAGCAGCTCCTTGGCCGAGCCGTTGGCGGTGACCAGGTATTCGCGCTGGGCGGGCGAAAGGTCGGTGCCGAGCACGATGTCGAGCAGCGGCAGGATGCCGTTCAGGGGCGTGCGGATTTCGTGGCTCATGCTGGCCAGGAATTCGCTCTTGGCCAGCATTGCCGCTTCCGCGGCCAGCTTGGCGGCCAGCAGCTCGCGTTGCAGGCCGCGCAGCGAGGTCAGTTCCGATTGTGCCGAGGCCAGCCGGGTGCGCATGGCCACGTCCACCGGATCCTGCACGGGAGCCGGGGGGGACACCCCGCGTGCGGCCGTCGGGTGGGGAATGCCGGTCAGCCACAGCACGATCAGCGTGATCAGCAGCAAGCCCATCAGCGGAACCACGTCCGGATACGCCACCCACTGCGAAGCTGCCGCCCCGGCGATGAACAAGGCTACGCTGCCCAGCAGACGCGGCCACGACATCAGCCCCCCGCCAATCGCGTTTGCCATCGTCAGGCCCTTGTTCCGGGAAACGCGTGATCGAGGGCGGCGGCGGGCGGCCGGAAATAGTTGCCTTGCAGAAGATCGACGCCGGCGTCACGCAACCGGTCGGCACGGGCGACGGTTTCAATGCGCGGTGCGATCACACGCAGGTTGTGCGCATGGGCACTGCGCACGATGCTTTCGAGATCCGATCCGCCCAGGTCGGGTGCGAGCTTGATGAAATCGAGTGGCAGGTGTTCGACCCAGCCTGCCGACACCGCTCCTACGTCGACGCCGGCGAGCGACAGTTGCACGCCCGCATGCTTCAGGGCCGGGGCCAGGCCGACCAACGTGCGCAGGTCATGGCGGGCCTCTTCGCAGCGGAACTCGAGTATCAGCGATGCGGGGGTCGTACCGGCAGCGGCGAGTCGCGCTACAAGCTGCCCGTGTCGTTCGACATCATCCCAGCCTCGCAACGACTGGCTGGCGCACAGGCACACCGGATTGCCATCGCGCTGGTGTTGCGCCAGGATTTCGATGCAACGATCGACCACCCACGCATCGACCGCGGCGATGTACCCCGCACGAATGGCGACCGGGATCAACTCGGCCGCCAGGAATTCGCGCTCGCCCTGGTTCAACCTCAGCAGGGCCTGGTAGTGCGGTCCGGCAGCGCCTCGAATCGGGATGATCGGCTGGAAGGCCAGCTCGAACGAGCCGTGGGCGAGGCCCGTCGAGATGTGCTGCGCGAGTGCGTCCGAATCCGGCTCGAGCGCGGAATGCACGGCGATCCGGTCCGGTTGCGCGCGTGCCGCGTTCAATGTCTGTTCCACCGCCGCCAGCGCCATCGCGGTTTCACTGGTCGATGCATCGAACGCGCACACCGCGCAGTCCAGCCGTATGGCCGACGCCTGTGCACCGAAACGCTCGTCTTCCACCGCGGCGACTAGTTCGTTGGCCAGCGCCAGGAGCTCCCGCTCGTTGCGTGCCGGCGCGAAAATCAGGAAGCCGGCCAAACCCTCGCGCGCGGTCATGTTGCCGGCCCGTGCGTGGCGAAGGATGAATTCGCCGATCTGGGTCAGCACCTGATCGAAGGCTGCGAGGCCGGCGCGGTCGCGCAACTCCGCCGCATCCAGCAACTCCAGCGCCAGCAGGCCTCCGGTCGCGGCATAGCCACCGGCGGCCGCAAGATGTTCCGACAGGGCATCCAGCAGCTGCGCGCGTTCGTGCAGGCCGGTGGCTGCGTCTCGCCGACGCTTGCGGCGCGTGCGCGAGGCGGCAGCGCGTGCACGCCGCACACGATTGGTCACCGCGGCGACGAGGTGGGTCGGACGGATCGGTTTCATCAGAAAATCGTCGCCGCCGGCATCCAGCGCCGCGAACTGGCGATCCTCGTCCTGATCGCCGGACAGGAACACGATCGGGGTGTTGACGTAGCCCTCGCGTTCGCGGATCAGCGCGGTCAACTCGAAGCCGTCGCAATCGGGCATGTTGAGGTCGAGCAGCAGCAGGTCCGGCTGGAAGCGGTCCAGTTCTTCGAGTACCGGCAGGGATTCGCCCAGCACCCGCGTCTCCATTCCTGCGCGTCGCAGGATGGCTTGTGCGAACAACGCCTGCGGTGCATCGTCATCGACGATCAGGATGCGGTATGGACTTTCCTCATCGATGCTTGCCAGCTCCAGCGCCGTGCCCACAACCTCCGCAGGCGTCGCGGGCAGCGCGATGCAGCGGTCGGCGCCCGCCCGCAACGCGCGCAACCTGAGCTCGACATCCGTTTCGCGCAGCAGCACCAGCAGGCGCACGCGATGGGCGGGATCGCGCCGCGCCTCGCGCAACCCTGCACCGAGTTGTTCCAGCGGGGTGCGTCCGTCCGCCACCAGGATGGCGAGGTCGGGTGGCGCACCCCGCAATAGTTCCAGCAGGCCCTGCATCCGCTCGATCAGCCCCACGTCGCAGCTCTGTTGTTCGAGGCGCAACAACAGTTCGTTCACCAGCGGATCGTCATCGTTGACGATCCGCACACGTGGTCCGCGTGGCTGCTCGGGCAGGGACGGCGTCTCGGGCTGGAGATCGGCGACTTCGCTGACCGTCGCGGTCGGGGTTGCAACGTCTTCGGCCGCGCCGACGCCGAGTTGCAGCCAATAACCGTTCGGCGGCATGTCGCAGCGCGGGAACGGCGCCTTGGCCGTTCCCGGAGGCGGGTCGCGCATCCACGCCGGCAGGCCGGGACCTCTTGACGCCTGTTGCAGATGCGGGCGCAGACTGTCCAGCAAGGCGTCTATTTCGGCCGTCGTGGCTGGATCCGGGATCTGCTGACTGGCGACCGATGGCGCCAGCGCCGATTCCAGCGCCAACAGGCGCTCACCGGTTTCCAGCATGCCGTAGCGCCCGCAGGCGCCCGCCAGCCGCCCGATCTCGTCGTGCAGCGACCGCAGCACGTTGCAATCCCATCCGGTGCGGCACTGCGTGCGCGCACGCCGCAGCAGCGTGCGCAGCCGTTGCGGCAGGTGTTGGCGAAAGGCCACCTGCAGCTCCGCCTCGGGATTCTGCTGGGACAACTGCGTTGCCATCTGGGCTACTCTTCCCCGCTTCGGCGAAACTATATCAAGCCAGCGGGTCGGCAGCGCATCGGCAGGTGCGACGGGCATATCAAAACGGCTTGACCACCGCCAGTATCACGATCGCCAGCAGCAGCACCCCTGGCGCTTCGTTGAACCAGCGCAGCACCCGGGACGACCAGCTGCAGCGGTCGTGCGCGAAATCGCGGGTCAGCTTCACCAGCGTGGCGTTATGGATCACCAGCAGTGCGACCAGTGCAAGCTTGACGTGCAGCCAACCGGCATGCATGTAAAACGGTTCCGTGACGAGCGTCGCGATGCCGAACGCAATGGTCAGCGCAAGACCGATGTGGGTCATTACCAGCAGGCGCCGTTCCATCACCTTGAAACGTTCGCGGATCGGCGCTTCGGTCGCTTCCGCGTGGTACACGAACAGCCGTGGCAAGTAGAACAGGCCGGCGAACCAGATCACCACGCCGATGATGTGGAAGGCTTTCAGCCACAGGGTCAACATGCATCGTCTCCAAAGGAAAGCATCGCGGTGCCGCATCGCTGCGCATTCGATCTCTAGGGGGAGAAAATCAGCACTACATAGGCGAGAAACAACAACAGATGCACCAGCCCCTGCATCGCGTTGGTGCGGCCGCTGCCCAGCGTGAGGATCGACACCCCGAAGGTCAGGACCAGCATCATCATATTGGCGGCGGAAAGTCCCAATAGCGCCTGGCGACCCGAAAGCAGGTCGATCAGCAGGATCGCCGGCACCGTCAATGCGATGGTGGACAGAGCCGTACCGAGACCGATGTTCATCGCGCGTTGCATCTGGTTGAATCGCGCGGCACGGATCGCCGCGATGCCTTCCGGCGCCAGCACCAGCACCGCCACCGCGAATCCGGCGAGCGCATCAGGCATGCCGAGCCGCGCGACCCCGGTCTCCAGGGGCAGTGCGAACAGTTTCGACAGCAACACCACCACCACCAGATACACGACCAGCAGTACGGCATGCATTGCCCAGCGGTGCCGCGGCGCCGGTTGCGCGGACACCGGCTGCATGGCCTCGCCTTCGGCGACGAAAAAGCTGGTGTGGGTACGCGTCTGGATCACCAGGAATGCCGCGTACAGCAGCAGCGACATCACCAGCAGAAAGACTTTCTGCACCAGCGACAGGGTGCCGACGCCGGAGGTGACGGTGAAGTCCGGCCATATCAACGCCAGCGTCGCCAGCGGAATAAGGAGGCTCAGGAACGCCTTGGCGCCACGCAGGTTGTAGGCCTGCTCGTGGTGGCGCAGGCCGCCGACCAGCAACGCGATGCCGATGATGCCGTTCAGCACGATCATGACCACCGAAAACATGGTGTCGCGCCCGAACGCGGGATTGTGGGCGTTGTGCAGCATCACGGTGACCACCGTCGCGATCTCCAGCGAGATCGCGGACAAGGTGAGCATCAACGTTCCGTAGGGTTCACCGAAACGTTCGGCGAGGTGTTCGGCGTGGCGCGTGGCCAGTATCGCGGCCATCAGCGCACCGGCGAAAAATGCGGTGAATGCGATGCCGACTGCGAGATTGGTCGCGGCCTGGTTCGCGAATGTCGACTTCAGCGTCCGCCCCGCAATCAGGACGGCCAACGTTGCGGGAAGCGGCCATTCCCCCTGCCACGTTTTCCAGCCCGCCGCATCACGCATTTCGTGTTCAACCCGCATGGGCCGCTAGTATGCATGGCTTCGATGCCGGCGCCGGATTCGCGATGGAAACGATCAGCTGGGATGATTTCACCAAGGTCGAGTTGCGCGTGGGGCGCATCATTGATGCGCGCACGTTCGCTGAAGCGCGCAAGCCCGCCTATGTATTGCAGGTCGATTTCGGCGAGGCTATCGGCGTGAAGAAATCCAGCGCGCAGCTCACGAATCTGTACAAGCCCGAGGAACTGATCGGCAAGCTGGTGGTTGGCGTCGTCAATTTCCCGGAAAAACAGATCGGGCCGCTGATGTCGGAATGCCTCGTGACCGGCTTCCATGATGCCCACGGCGGTGTGGCCCTGTGTGTGCCGGACAAGCCGGTGCCCCCGGGCGCAAAGCTGGCTTGATTAACTGTCACTACAATGGTGCAATTTTTGCCCAAGTTTGGTTCAAACGTGTCGAGAAGCCGTTGTAAGCCCTTGTATGGAAAAGCCGAAGTGCTTGGCACGTCCGTTGCAACTCCCAGCCATTCATCTCATCCGAGCACGTCATGAACGCCGACACAGTCCTTGAAACCATCAAGTCCGAAAACCTCGAATTCGTCGACATGCGCTTTGCCGACATGCGCGGCGTGCAGCACCACATCAGCTTTCCGGCGCACGCGATCGATGCCGACACTTTCGAGGACGGCAAGATGTTCGACGGATCATCCATTGTAGGCTGGAAGGGCATCAACGAATCGGACATGGTCCTGATGCCCGATCCTGCGACCGCATTCGTCGATCCATTCGCCGCGCACAAGCAGATGAACATCGTGTGCGACGTGCTGGAGCCATCGACGATGCAGGCCTACGGCCGCGATCCGCGTTCGATCGCGAGGCGCGCCGAGGCGTACCTCAAATCCACCGGTGTCGCCGACATCGCACTGTTCGGACCGGAGCCCGAGTTTTTCGTGTTCGATTCGGTGCGCTGGCAGAACGACATGGGGCGCGTGTTCTACGAGGTCGCTTCCGGGGAAGCCGCGTGGGCGTCACGCTACAGATGCGACGGGGGCAATCATGGCCATCGCCCAGGTGTGAAGGGCGGCTACTTTCCGGTGCCGCCGGTCGATTCACTGGCCGACCTGCGCGCCGAAATGTGCATGGTGCTGGAATCGCTCGGCCAGACGGTCGAAGTACACCACCACGAAGTCGCCAACGCCGGTCAATGCGAAATCGGGGTGCGCTTCAACACCCTGTTGCACAAAGCCGATGACCTGCAGACCATGAAGTACGTGATCCGCAACGTTGCGCACGCCCACGGCAAGACCGTCACTTTCATGCCCAAACCCATGGTTGGCGACAACGGTTCCGGCATGCACGTGCACCAGTCGTTGTCGAGAGACGGGAAGAACTTGTTCGCCGGCGAGCTGTACGGCGGCCTGTCGCAACTCGCGCTGTATTACATCGGCGGCATCTTCAAACACGCGCGCGCGATCAACGCTTTCGCCAACTCGACGACCAATTCCTACAAGCGCCTGGTGCCGGGCTTCGAAGCGCCTGTGATGCTGGCCTACTCCGCGCGCAACCGCTCGGCGTCGTGCCGCATACCGTACGTGTCCAATTCCAAAGGCCGCCGGATCGAGGTGCGCTTTCCCGACCCGATGAATTCGGGTTATCTCACCTTCACCGCGCTGATGATGGCCGGCCTCGATGGCATCCTGAACAAGCTCGATCCCGGCGCGCCGATGGACAAGGACCTGTACGACCTGCCGCCGGAAGAAGAACGCGACATTCCGCAGGTCTGTTCGTCGCTGGATGGTGCGCTCGAGGCACTCGACAGGGACCGCGAGTTCCTGAAGGCCGGCGGGGTGATGGGCGATGATTTCATTGATGCCTACATCACGCTGAAGATGAAGGAAGTCACCGCCTACCGCGCCTCCACCCACCCCCTCGAGTATCAAATGTATTACAGCATCTGACGTGGCGTGCCCTCGACCGGCTGCGCGATCGTGGTTTGCACTGCGTGATCGGCGGGTGGCGCTGCCGAATCCCGCAAGCATTGGCCTGCACGAAAAGTTGGGGTTTGCAAAGGTTGCACGTTCGCGGAACGGGCTCAGGTTCGGGCACGGACTCGATGTCGCGTACTGCAGCGTTTGCCGCGAACGCAACGTCCATCATCCCCGTTGCGTTCGCGCGCGGAGGGTCAAGGGCGGATAATCGGGGTTCCTCGCGATCGCCCCGGAATGCCTGATTCACTGCCCCTGTTTGAACCGCCCTTGCTGACCGGCACGCGCGAGGAGCTTGCGCCGGGCGCGTGGGTGCTGCGCGGCTTTGCGCTGGCGCGTGCCGACGCTTTGCTCGCGGAAGTCGGACGCATCGCCGCGCGCTCGCCATTCCGCAACCTGGTAACCCCCGGCGGCAAGACGATGTCGGTTTCGATGACCAACTGCGGGAACCTGGGCTGGTTGAGCGACCGGCGCGGATACCGCTACACCGAAATCGATCCGGCGACCGGCAGGCCGTGGCCATCGATGCCCGCGCCGTTCGCGCAACTCGCGCGCGAGGCAGCGCACGAAGCGGGATTTGACGACTACGCGCCGGATATTTGCCTGATCAACCGCTACGAGGTCGGTACCCGCCTGACCCTGCACCAGGATCGCGACGAACGCGATTGCCGCGCACCGATCGTGTCGGTGTCGCTGGGTCTGCCGGCGATCTTCCTGTTCGGCGGGCTCACCCGCAAGGAACCGCAGCGGCGCGTGCCGCTGCGGCACGGCGACGTGGTGGCGTGGGGCGGGCCATCACGGATGTGGTATCACGGCGTGCTGGCGATCAGGAACGGCGAACATCCGGCGGTTGGCCCACGGCGCTTCAACCTGACCTTTCGCGTTGCGGGTTGAGCTTGTCGCGAGGGTCCATTCGCACTAGATTGGTGCAATGGATCGCACCAAAGCAGATATTGAACTGATTGGCGGCCTTGCAACCGGCATCGCCCGGCTGGACACAGCAGGCTTGACGATCGTGGCTGCGAATCCGGCGTTCGGCGAGCATACCGGTTACGCGACTTCGCGGGTGCTCGGGCAGACGCTCATCGCGCTGAAGCCGGACGGCGCACGTCTGCACACGGCCGCATTGCAGGCGCGCGCGGCGGGCAGCACGCTCGAATTGCATGACGTGACGGTTTGTCCCGCGCCGGGGCGCGAGGCGCGGCTGGACTTCACCTTCACGTTCGCAGCCGGCGGCATCCTCGTCGAAACGCATCGGGCCGCGCCCGCCGCGGGTTCGACGCGTGTCTCCGAATCGCTGCGCGGGTTCGCGCATGAAATCCGCAACCCGCTGGCCGCGATCTCGGGCGCCGCGCAATTGCTGCAGCAGCGAGCCGGCGATTCGAGGCAGCGCGAACTCGCGCAGCTGATCCATGCCGAGGCATCGCGCCTGGCGACGCTGACGGAGCGGCTGCTGGGCGGCCGCAACACGATGGCGATCCGCGCGGTGAACGTGCACGCGCTC
>JBOHYV010000062.1:0-9622 GCA_050738135.1 Rhodanobacteraceae bacterium
GCTGGTGTACCAATCGCTGCTCCACCCGAAGCTGCGCCCGCAGGCGCTCGCGGCCGTGCAGCAGCTCGCGCATTATCAGTCCAATCCGGGCATGGCCAGCAATCTCCTGCAGCTCTGGCTCGCGCTCGGCGAGAACGACCAGGCGCTGAAGCAGCTGCAAGGTATCTGCCCCGCCCAGCCCGTCGGTTGCAGCGACCTCGCCATCAATCCGATCTACGCTCCGCTGCGCAGCGATTCCGCGTTCCAGAAACTCGCCAAGCAATACACCACCGCGACACTGCAATAGCGCGCGCGTATTCACCCCCTTCCGAAGGAAGGGGGAAGAAGACAGGGCGCGGGTCGTCCCCCTTAGCGAAGGAGGTAGCCATCTGCCTGCGCTAAGCTTGTGCGATGGAAACCCCGACCCTCGCCACCGTCCCCGACCGCATTGCCGCGCTGCGCGGCATGATGCACCAGCGCGGCATCGCCGCCTGCATCGTGCCTACGGCCGATCCGCATCTTTCCGAATACCTGCCCGTGCACTGGACCGCGCGTCGATGGTTGTCCGGCTTCACGGGCTCGGCCGGCACGCTCGTGGTGACGCCGGACTTTGCGGGCCTGTGGACCGATTCGCGCTATTTTTCGCAAGCCGAGCGCCAGCTCGCCGGCAGCGGTGTCGAGCTGGTGAAGTTGAACGTGCCGCACACGCCGGAGCACGTCCAGTGGCTGTGCGCACACGTGGGCAAGGGCGACGAGGTCGCCTGCGCCGCCGACATGCTGTCGCTGGCATCGGAACGTTCGTTGCGCAAGCAATTGGCGCAGCACGGCGCGGAGCTGGTCGAGGATGACCTGCCCGGCGCGATCTGGAATGACCGCGCGCCACTGCCGCATGCGCCGATCTACGAACACCGTCTGGACTACGCGATCCACAGCCGCGCCGAGAAGCTTGCGGAGGTGCGTGGCGCGACGCAGCAGGCCGGCGCGAGCCATCACATCGTATCCGCGCTGGACGAAATCGCGTGGGTGCTGAACCTGCGTGGCAGCGACGTCGAATACAACCCGGTGTTCCTGTCGCATTTGTTGATCGACGCGAACGGCGCGACGTTGTTCGTCGAGGCCACCAAGCTCGATGAGAAGTTGCAAACAGATCTTGCCGACGACGGCGTCCGCATCGCGCCCTACGCATCCGTCGGCGACGCACTGGCGGAACTGCCCCCCGGCACAAAACTGCTGCTCGCGCCCGCGCAGGTTTCCGCGGCCGTCGCGCACGCGATTCCCGAGCATGTCACGTTGATCGAAACCGCCGGCCCGATCACCGCTGCCAAGGCGCGCAAGGGCGAGCAGGAAATGGAGCATGTGCGCGAGGCGATGCGCCGCGATGGCGTGGCGCTGGTGCGCGGCGCACGCTGGCTGGAGCAATCGCTGAAACAGGGCGAGCGCCCGACCGAACTCGACGTGGACGAGAAATTGCGCGAACTGCGTTCGCAGCAACCCGGGTTCGTCAGCGAAAGTTTCTCGACGATTGCAGGCTACGAAGCCAACGCCGCATTGCCGCACTACTCCGCCACGCCCGAGTCGCATTCCGAACTCGAACCGAAGGGCATGCTGCTGATCGATTCCGGCGCGCAATACCTCGGTGGCACCACGGACATCACCCGGATGTGGGCGCTGGGTGAAACCACGGCGGAGCAGCGCCGTGACGTGACGCTGGTGCTGAAGGGCGTGATCGCATTGTCGCGCGCGAAGTTTCCGCGCGGCGCTTCAGGCCAGCAGCTCGACGCGTTGGCGCGGGCGCCGATCTGGGCTGCGGGCGTGGACTACGGCCACGGCACGGGCCACGGGGTCGGCTATTGCCTGAACGTGCACGAAGGCCCGCAATCGATCCGGCCGCCGCGTTCGGCGCAGCATCTGGAACCCATGGACGTCGGCATGATCACTTCGATCGAGCCCGGCATCTACAAGCCGGGGCGGCACGGCGTGCGCATCGAGAACCTCGCCGCGACCGTTCCCGCCGGCGACGGCGAGTTCGGCAAATTCCTCGCGTTCGAGACCCTGACATTGTGCCCGATCGACGCGCGCTTGCTCGACGTGTCCCTGATGGACGCGTCCGAGATGGCGTGGCTCGACACCTACCACGCGAAGGTGAATGAACAGCTTGCACCGTTGCTCCACGACCCCGCCGACCGCGCGTGGCTGGAAGCACGCTGCGCATCGCTCGCGACCGCCAGGGCCGCCTGAACCTGCCGACAGACCGGCTCAACAGCGCGTATGTGTTCTGGTAGCTTACGCAATTCTCCACCCGAGGAAGAAGCGTGCCGCGCCGACTGAAGCCGCTGACACCGCGCACCGTGGCGTTCGCGATCGCGCTGGCGGCCGCCCCCGGCATGGCGATGGCGCAAACCGGTGCGGATATCTGCCCGCTCGGCACGTTTGCGTGTCCGGTGGTGAAGGACGGCTTCGCGCTGTGCAAGAAGAACGACTTGCTGAACTTCTACGTACCCGGCCTGCCAATGACCGGCGACCGTGACGCCAGCCCCGCGCAGGTACACGGCGAGCACTTCAGCAGCCCCGACAGCAACATTTTCCATTTGTCCGGTGATACCTCGTTGCAGCGGCTTGACCAGTTGCTGCGCGCGGACTCGCTCACCTACAACGCCGACACCACTGCCTACGATGCGGAAGGCCACGTGCGTTACCAGGAGCGCGGGATGCTGTTTTCGGCGGACAACATGAAGGGCACCACCAACCCTGAATATGGTGTCGCCGACCACGTGCAATATCAGTTGCTGACCTCGCGCGGCAACGGCGTCGCCAGCCAGGCGATCATGCTGGACCAGGATCGCGCCAAGTTACACGCCGTCAGCTATTCGACCTGTGAGCTCCACCACCAGGTGTGGGTGATCGAGGCGAAAACGATGACCATGAACCGCGATGAAGGCATCGCCCGTGCGCACGACGTGGTCATGCGCCTCGAGGGCGTGCCGTTCCTGTGGCTGCCGTACCTGCGCTTCCCGATCGACGACCGCCGCCAGACCGGCTTCCTGTACCCGGTGTTCGGCCAGCGCAGTCGGGCGGGTTTCAATTTATCGATTCCCTTCTACTGGAACATCGCCCCGAACTACGACGCCACCTTCACCCCGGATTGGTTTTCCGACCGCGGGATGATGCTCGACAGCCAGTTCCGCTGGCTCAATTCATCCAGCAAGGGCGAACTGAATCTCGCGTACATGCCGCACGACAAGGTGACGGGCCGCGATCGCGGCTATCTCGTCTTCAAGGACCAAACCAGCCTGCCCGGGAACATCCAGTGGGATACCTCGATCCAGCGCACCACCGACAAGGCATGGTTTCAGGACTACGGCCAGAACACAGGCACCGTCGTGAGCCTGATCGGCTCGTCTTCCTATCTCCACACCGGAGGCAACTGGTGGAGCGCCGGCATCGGCGCCGACGTGTACCAGATCACCGACACGGACCTGCCCGATACCGCTGCCCCGTATCGGCGGTTGCCGCGGATCTACTTCAACGCCAGCCGCCCGATCGGCAGTCCCGGCGGCCCGGAATGGGGCGTGTATACCGAAGCGGTTCGCTTTGTCGAGCCGGGGAAGGTCGGCGGCGATCGCTTCGATCTTTACCCGTACGTCGACTGGCCGCTGCAGGGTCCGGCATGGTTCCTGCGCCCCGAGCTCGCCTTGCGGTACACCGCCTACGACCTGCCGCAGCCCGTAGCCGCGGGTGATCCGGAACACCCTTCACGCAGCGTGCCGATCTTCGACGTGGATGCCGGCTTGGTCTTCGAACGCCAGGTGCACCTGTTCGGCAACGACTACACCCAGACACTGGAACCGCGCGTGTACTACCTGCGCGTCCCGTACCGCAACCAGAACGACATCCCGTTGTTCGACACCCAGCCGCTCACGTTCGATTTCTGGCAACTGTTCACCACCAACAGTTTCAGCGGTGCCGACCGTCAGCAAGACGCGAACAACCTTTCACTGGCCCTCACTACGCGGTTTCTCGACCCGGATGGCGTGGAAAGACTGTCCGCCAGCTTCGGGCAGATCCGATACTTCGACCCGCAGCGGGTGACCCTGTATCCCGGCCAGAAGGCGGTGGACTATTCCGGCTCCGACTATGTCGGCAACCTGACCATCGCCCTGAACGACAACTGGCGTCTGACCTCATCACACGAGTGGAATCCCGACGCCGACAACCGCACCGACGTTTCCACCGTGGGCCTGCAGCGCCGGCTGTGGGGCGACGGCATCGTCAACTTCGACTACCGCTACCGCCGCAACTTGCTCGAACAAGCGGGCATGTCGGCGGAAGTGCCGGTGGGCGCGGCCTGGAAACTGGTCGGAAGCTATCAGTATTCGCTGCAGGAAGGGCACATCATCGACGCGTTCGCCGGCATCGAATGGGACAGTTGCTGTACGCGGGTCCGGCTCGTGGCCCGTCACTACGTGTACAACGCACAAGGCAAATTCAACAACGCCATCATGGTCGAGATCGAGTTCAAGGGGCTCGGCGCCTACGGCCAGCGCGCCGGCAGTCTGGTGCGCAATGCTATCCTTGGCTACCAGTAGGGCGGACACCGTCCGCCGCCGAGGCTACATGGCGGGTATTGCCCGCCCTACATGGATTTCGCGCCAACTACGTAGCACGGACACCGTCCGCCGCAAGGTATGCCGAACGCAGCACGCTGTCCTCACACAACTTTCCGGCCCTTGACGCTGTCCAATCCACCAAATTCCTTCCGGATCGCGTCGATCCGGCGTGCCGCCTACACTCCAGCCATACAAGACGAACATGAAACCACCTCCTCTCGCCAGCCTCGTCCTGATGCTCGCTGCGGCAGCTTTCGCGCTGCCCGCCTCGGCGCAATTGCTGAGTCCCGACGCGCCGCCTCCCACCAGCGCACCACCTTCCCCGCTGCTCGTGCCTGCTTCGAAACAGGTCCAGCTGTTGGACCGGATCGTGGCGGTGGTCAACGATGGCGTGGTCCTGCAGAGCCAGCTCGACCAGAACATGGCGACCGTGGCCCAGACGATCACCGCATCCGGACACCAGTTGCCTCCCCAAAATGTGCTGGAAAAACAGGTATTGCAACGCCTGATCCTCACGGAGTTGCTGGTCCAGCAGGCGCACCACAACGGCGTGCGCATTTCCGATGCCAAGATCGACGCTACGGTGGCCGGCATTGCCAAACAAAACAAGATGACCGTGCCGCAAATGCAGGCGGCCATGCAGCAGCAGGGTGTGGATTACACGGCGTTCCGGCAGCGGTTGCGCGACCAGTTGCTGGTGCGCGAGGTGCAGCAGCAGGTGATGCAGCAATCGTCACAGGTTTCCAACGCGGAGATCGACAACCTCATCGCCAGCCCCGCGTTTCGGGAAGGTGAAGTGCACCTGGCGCGAATCCTGGTCGGCTTGCCCGAAGGCGCCGGTGCGGCGCAAATCGCGGCTGCGCAGGCCAAGGCCGGCAAGCTCGAGGATCAGTTGAAGGCGGGCAAGAGTTTTGCGGCGCTGGCGGTCAGCGATTCCAGCGCACCCGAGGCGCTGCAGGGCGGCGACCTCGGCTGGTTGCGCGTGGACGAGCTGCCGCCTCCGGTGCAGAAGATCGTCAACGCCCTGCAAACGGGTGACTACACCCAGCCATTGCGCGATCCGACCGGCTTCACCATCCTGAAGCTGGAAGGCAAACGCACGCCCGCGACCAAGCGGATCGTGACCGAATACCACGCCTTGCATTTGATGATCAAGCCCGACGCGGTGCTGACCGAACAGGGTGCGAAGGACAAGATCGACAAGTTGTATCACGAGATCGTGGACCAGCATGCGGATTTCGGGGCATTGGCGAAACAGGACTCGGACGATCCAACCTCCGCCAACAACGGGGGTGACCTGGGCTGGTTCATGCAGGACGACTTCGGCACGAAAATCGGAACGCTGCTCACAGGCATGCAAGCCGGTCAGGTCAGCAAGCCGTTCAAGAGCCCCAATGGGGTCTGGCACATCATCAAGCTGCTCGGCACCCGCCAGGCCAACAAGACCCAGGAGCTGGAACGTGAACAGGCCCGCCAGGCGATTGCCGCGCGCAAGGGCCAGCAGGCCTACGAACAGTTCCTGCGCGACATGGAATCGGCCGCCTACATCAACATCAAGGTTCCGGAACTCGCCGACGCGGATCCGTACGCAACGGCAAGTGCATCCCGATGAGCGCGGGGCCAGCCGCGGACCGGCCGCCCCGCCGGCTTCCGCGACTCGCCGTTACCGGCGGTGAACCCGCGGGAGTAGGTCCGGAACTGGTGGCACGCCTGGCGGCGACGCCGATCGCGGCCGATCTCGTCGCCATCACCGATGCCGCCTTGCTCGATCGCGCCGCACGCCGCTGCGGCATTGCGCTGAGCATCACGCCTTACGACGGAAGACCACGCAGTCTGCGGGCTGCAGGGGCCCTGCGCGTACTGAATGTTCCGCTGCGCGCCGAAGAAACGCCCGGCCAGCTGGATGCGCGCAATGCATTCCACGTATTGAACACGCTGGCGCACGCCGCTGACGGCTGCCTCGGCGGCGAGTTCGACGCGATCGTCACGGCGCCCGTGCAGAAGTCGGTAATCAATGACGCGGGCGAGCCGTTCTCGGGCCACACCGAGTTCTTCGCGCAACGCGCCGGCCGCGACGTGGTGATGATGCTGGCGTCGCCGGAGTTGCGGGTGGCGCTGGCCACCACCCACCTGCCGCTGGCGAAAGTCCCGGCCGCGATCACGCGGGAGTCGCTGATTCGCACGCTGCGCATCACGCACGCGGAGTTGATCTCGAAATTCGGCCTCGCCATTCCGCGCATTGCGGTATTGGGATTGAACCCGCATGCGGGCGAGGGCGGACACCTCGGACACGAGGAAATCGACACCCTCGTTCCGGCTCTCGATGCATTGCGTGGCGAAGGCATGCAACTGATCGGTCCCCTGCCTGCCGACACGGCGTTCGTGCCGGCCATGCGTGCGCGCTATGACGCGGTACTGGCGATGTACCACGACCAGGCCCTGCCGGTGCTGAAATCGGAAGCGTTCGATCGCACCGTCAATATCACCCTGGGCCTGCCGTTCGTGCGCACCTCGGTCGACCACGGCACCGCGTTGGATCTCGCCGGATCGGGCCGCGCCGATCCAGTCAGCATGATCGCCGCGGCGCAGATGGCGTTGCGTTTGAGTTCGCCCTCGCGTCCGTGAAGAAAACCGGGGTCAGAGTGCACTTTCGCCAGGGTACCGAAGACTTCGGGGCGCCGACGCCCGAAAGTGCACTCTGACCCCGCTTCTCCTGACCCCCGCTTCTCCAGCCATGCCACATCCAAAAAAACACTTCGGCCAGCACTTCCTGCACGAACGCGGCGTGATCGAGCGCATCATCGCCGCGATCGCGCCACAGCGCAGCGATCGAATCGTCGAAATCGGCCCCGGCGAGGGTGCGCTCACGCTGCCGCTGTTGCGCGCGGCGGGTGCTCTGACCGCGATCGAACTCGATACGGAATTGATCGGGCCGCTGCGCGCGCGCGCGGCCGGCGCTGGCGAACTCGACATCATCGACGCGGACGTGCTGAAGGTCGACCTGACCGCGCTGGCGAACGGCGGCAAGCTGCGCCTTGCCGGAAACCTGCCCTATTACGTGTCCAGCCCGATCCTGTTCCACTGCCTCGCGCACGCGGATGCAATCGCCGACATGCATTTCATGCTGCAGAAAGAGGTGGTGGAGCGGATGGCCGCCCGGCCCGGCGGCAAGGTGTATGGACGTCTGTCGGTGATGCTGCAACTCGTCTGCACGGTCGAACTACTGTTCAGCGTCGCACCGGGCGCATTTCGACCGCCGCCGAAAGTGGAATCATCGGTGGTGCGGCTGACGCCGCTGCCGGCGGCGCAGCGCCACGATCCGAAGCTCGCACATGCTATCGGTGTTATCGTGCGCGCCGCGTTCGGGCAACGCCGCAAAACACTCGCCAACGCGCTGCGCGGCCTGCTGGACGCCGATGCCATACGCGCCGCCGGCATCGACCCGCGTGTGCGCGCGGAGGTCGTCGCGCCCGCAGGTTTTGTCGCGCTGGCGCGTCACGCCGATTCCGACGGCTTGCAGGTTGGCCCGAAACCCGCACACAATGCGCGAGCCAGCTGACGCCATGCCAAACGGTCGCGCCGTCGGCCATTTGCGCGCAGGGCAAGGAAGAGCGAGGAAGATGTATGTCGATACATAGACGAGCGATGACACCGCCATGCGGGCAAAGGGCCCCGGCCCGAAGGGTTGCTCCGCAGCGGCCGCCATCCCTCAGTGTGCGCCTTGACCATGGGCCCACCATGGCGCTGCGGCGCGCACCTCGTCTGACAGCCGCTGCGGAAGCAACGCGGCTCGCTTGGCATGGCGTCAGCAGGCCCTTATGAGTCCCCGAACCACCACCGACAACCCGCGCGAGCCCCGCGAACCCGAGCCGTATGCGGTCGAGATCGAGGTCGAGGCGCACTATGTCCCCGACCAGTCCAAGCCGGAAACGAACCGCTACGTGTTCGCGTACGAGATCACGCTGCGCAATCTCGGGATGATGCCGGCGCGTCTGCAAACCCGTCACTGGGTGATCACCGACGCCAGCGGCAAGGTGGAAGAGGTGCACGGCGAGGGCGTGGTGGGCGAACAGCCGCGCCTGCAACCAGGCGAAAGCTACAGCTACACTTCCGGCGCGGTACTGGAAACGCAGGTCGGCACCATGCGCGGCGTCTACCTGTTTCATGCCGACGACGGCACCGACTTCGAGGTTCCGATTCCCGAATTCGTGCTGTCGGTACCGCGCACACTGCACTGACCGGGACCGCAGGCGCGCATGGCCAGCTACGCGATCGGCGACGTGCAGGGCTGCTATCCGGAATTGCAACGCCTGCTTGAACGCACGCGCTTCGATCCTGCCTGCGACCGGCTATGGTTCTGCGGCGATCTGGTCAACCGCGGCGGCGAATCATTGGAGGTGCTGCGGCTGGTCCGCGGCCTGCGCGAACACTGCGTCGTCACGCTGGGCAATCACGACTTGAGCCTGCTCGCGATCGCGATGCGCGAACCCGAGGCGCGTGCGCGCACCAATCCCGATCTGCGCCGGGTGCTGGAAGCTGAAGATTCCGATGTGCTGATGGAATGGCTGCGCGGCCAGTCTCTGGCGCACCACGACGCCGAACTCGGCTTCACGCTGGTGCACGCAGGATTCGCTCCCTCGTGGACGCTCAAGCAGGCTCTGAACATCGCGCATGAAGTCGAGCGTGCGTTGCGCGGCTCCGGCCACCGCGCATTGCTGCAACGGATGTTCGGCAACCGGCCGTCGCACTGGTCGGGGAAATTGCGCGGCCAGGATCGTCTGCGTGCCGCCATCAACATCCTGACGCGCATGCGCTACTGCGACGCCAATGGACGAATAGATTTCGACGCCAAGGGGCCGCCCGGCTCGCAGCGCGCGGGCTTGTACCCGTGGTTCGAAGTGCCGGGCATGAAATCGCGCGACACCCGCATCGTGTGCGGACACTGGTCCACGCTCGGACGCTTCGCGGGCCTCGGTGTGTACGCCCTCGATACCGGCTGCGTATGGGGCGGCCAGCTCACGGCGCTGCGTCTGGAT
>JBOHYV010000063.1:0-9597 GCA_050738135.1 Rhodanobacteraceae bacterium
CCCTAATCCCTAATCCCTGGTCCCCAACCCCTAATTCCTAACCCTAGTCCCGGATTTGAGCCATGGCTGAATTCACGCTTCCACAGATGTCCCGGGTGCAGAAGGGCAAGCATTTCGCTGTCAAGCCCGGCGCCAAGAAGGCGCGCAACTTCAAGGTGTACCGTTGGGATCCGGACGTCGGCGGCAACCCGCGCGTGGACACTTACGAGGTCGACGTGACCGGCTCGGCCATGGTTCTCGACGTGCTGCTGAAGATCAAGAACGAGATCGATCCGACCCTGACCCTGCGCCGTTCCTGCCGCGAGGGCGTGTGCGGCTCGTGCGCCATGAACATCGACGGTGAAAACACGCTGGCCTGCACCAGGGGTCTCGACGAGCTGCCCGCGGGTGACGTCAGCATTTACCCGCTGCCGCACATGCCGGTGGTGAAGGATCTGGTGCCGGACCTGACGCACTTCTATGCGCAGTACGCATCGGTCAAGCCGTGGCTGCAAACCGAAAGCGTGCCGGGTACGCGCGAGCGCCTGCAGTCACCCGAAGACCGCAAGCAACTCGATGGCCTGTATGAATGCATCCTGTGTGCATGCTGCACCACCGCTTGTCCAAGCTACTGGTGGAATCCCGACCGTTTTCTCGGGCCGGCGGTGCTGCTGCAGGCGTATCGCTGGATTGTCGATTCGCGCGACGAGGCTACCGGGGAACGGCTGGACGACCTCGACGACCCGTTCAAGCTTTATCGGTGCCACACCATCATGAACTGCACCAACACGTGCCCGAAAGGGTTGAACCCGGCCAAGGCCATCGCCGGGATCAAGCAGCTGTTGGTGAATCGCACCGTGTGAGTCGGGGCCGGGCGCGACACCATCGGCAGCCCGCACAGGCAATGGCGATGCAATCGCCACCGGAGGGGAACGCGATGGATGTTCTTGAACGCGCGGGCAGGAAACCGGAGCCGGGAATCCACTGGCTCGTGCGCGGCGTGATGTGGCTGCTGGTTGCGCTGTGCGTTGCGCTGGCATGCTCCATCGCACTCGCACCGTGGCTGTTGAATCCGGCGGCTTCGACCCCCGCCGAAACGGTGTGGGCGGTCTTGCCGGCGGCGGGCGTGTGCGGCTGCTGCGTACTGGGTGCGGGGTTTCTGGGTACGCTGGCCTGGCGGGGGGATTCGGCGATCCGCCGCGTCGTCTGGACCGGTGGTCGCCCCGTGGCGCCGCGTTTGCCGTGGTACACCCGGACGTGGGCCGGCATCGTCTGCGCGGGGACGCTGATGCTTGGCATCGCGCAAGTGCATCAATCGGTGGTCGGCGACGCAGCATGGCTGTCCGCGCTTGTGGCGCTGGTGACGGTTGCCATTGCATTCCAGCACCTGGCCTTGCCGCTTTCGACCGGACGTTGGAGCAGGACAACGCTGCGGCTGGCCACGCACCTCACCATGACGCCGCGCGAAATTCGCGCCACCGTGAAGCGCAGCGATGACCGCCGGCACGGCATCTGACGCGCGCCTGAAACGCATCCGCTGGCGCTGCCGGCGCGGCACCCGCGAACTGGATGCCTTGCTCGGTGGCTGGCTGGAAAGGCACGCGGCGGACATGGACGAAGCCCAGTTCAGGACGTTCGACGCACTGCTGGACCAGCAGGATCCGGAACTGTGGGACTGGCTGATGGGCCATGCCGAGGCGCCGCGTGCGGAATGGCGAGGGATCGTGGCCGAAATCCGTGGACGTGCGGGACTGGTGCCGTGAAGACCGCGCCGGCGATCGGTTTTCGCCATCGTCCGTCGCGACTGATCACCGCCATGATGCTGGCGGTCGCCCTGCTGGCGCTTCTCGCGATCTGGATCAGTGGGGCGCCGGACTGGCTTCGGTTTGTCCTGAGCCTGCTCGTTGCCGGCTATGTGGGGGTCGCCGCCAAGCGCCAGTTGCGCCCGCGCATACGTGCCGTGCTGTGGCGCGCGGATGGCGGCGTGGAACTGACCTTCGATGGCGGCCGGGCCGGCCCTGTTTGCGAAATCCAGGCCACGATCACGGGGACACGTGTCATGGGCCCGCTGATCGTGCTCGCACTGCGTTGGTCACCACGCGGGCGCGCCACCTTGTGGTTGCTGCCCGACAATCTCGACTTCGACACCCGCCGCCGGCTGCGGATGCGGCTGGGCGCGCAGGCGCACGCGGCGACCGTGTCGGGGAACGCCGACAGCGGTTGATGGTCTGAACCGCTTGCCGCGTTCCCGCTTTTCCGTCACGCTGCCTTGCGCCGCGGGTTCGCGGTAGCCGACACGGCTACGCTCCCGCCCGAGTCCCCAGTCCCGGCTTTTCATCGCATGTTCCGTCCCCTAGAACTCTTCATCGGCACCCGCTACATCCGCGCCAAGCGGCGCAATCATTTCATTTCGTTCATCAGCATCGTGTCGATGCTGGGGCTGATCATCGGCATCACCGCGTTGATCACCGTGATCTCGGTGATGAACGGCTTCGACACCGAACTGCGCTCGCGCATCCTGGGAATGGTCTCGCAGGCCACCATCAGCAGCGTGGGCGAGAGCATGCCGGACTGGCATCAGGCGCTCGCGGTTGCCGAACGCAATCCGCACGTCGAAGGTGCCGCGCCCTACGTCGAGCGCGAAGCGTTCCTGCGCGGCAACGCCGCGAGCCAGGGTGCGATCATCCGCGGCATCCTGCCCGGCCAGGAACCCAAGGTCGCCGACATCGGCTCCAAGATGATCGCCGGCAAGCTGTCGGCGTTGACCAGCGGCTCGTGGGGCATCGTGTTGGGCAAGGAACTGGCGGTGCAACTGGGCGTGAACCTCGGCGATCGGGTGATCGTCTACGCGCCGTTGTTCAGTGCCAATCCGGTCACCGGCGTGGTGCCGCGCCTGCGGCGATTCACGGTGACCGGCATCTTCGAAGCCGGCATGCAGGAATACGATTCCGGACTGGCGATCGTCAACATGCACGATGCAGCGAAGCTGTACCGGTTGAACGGGCCCAGCGGCATCCGCCTCAGGCTCGACAACCTGTTCGCGGCGAACAGCGTTGCGGCGACGCTGGCGAACAAACTGGGCGCGGCCTACCGCGTACAGGGCTGGATGCAGCAGCACGCCAATTTCTTCAAGGCCATCGCGATGGAAAAGATGGTGATGTTCATCATCCTTTCGCTGATCGTGGCGGTGGCAGCGTTCAACCTGGTGTCGTCGCTGGTGATGCTGGTCACCGACAAGCAATCGGACATCGCGATCCTGCGCACCCTCGGTGCGACTCCGCGCAGCATCATGGGCGTGTTCATGATCCAGGGCATGTTGATCGGACTGATGGGGATCGTGATCGGCGTCGCCTGCGGCGTGGCGTTGGCGATCAATCTGCCGGTGATCGTGGACTGGATACAAAACCTCACCGGTTACCAGTTCCTGCCGGAGTCGGTGTATTACATCAACAACGTGCCCAGCAGGTTGCGTTGGAGCGACGTCGGCTGGATTACCGGCATGGCCTTCGTGTTCTCTTTGCTGGCGACGATTTATCCCGCGTGGCGGGCATCCCGGACGCAGCCGGCGGAAGCGTTGCGCTATGAATAGCCGGGGCTCGGGACTCGGGACTCGGGACTCGGCCAGTACCGTGGTGCTGCGTGCGAGCCATGTCGCCAAGACATACAAGGAAGGCAAGCTGCGCACGCCGGTGCTGGCGGACGTCGACTTCGAGGTGGCGCGTGGCGAGACGTTGGCGATCGTGGGCGCCTCGGGCTCGGGCAAAAGCACGCTGCTGCATATCATCGGGGGCCTGGACACACCGACCAAGGGCACGGTGGAACTGGAAGGGCAGGAGCTGTCCAGACTGCCCGATGCCGAACGCGGGCGTGTGCGCAACCGTTCGCTGGGATTCGTGTATCAGTTTCACCATCTGTTGCCCGAATTCACCGCACTGGAAAATGTCGCCATGCCGCTGTTGATCCGCGGCACGCCGATTCCGGAAGCACGTGAGCGATCCAGGGCGTTGCTCGACCGCGTCGGCCTCGGCCACCGGCTCGAGCACAAGCCCGGCGAATTGTCCGGCGGCGAACGCCAGCGTTGCGCGATGGTGCGTGCGCTGGTGGCGCGGCCCACGTGCGTGTTGGCGGACGAACCCACCGGCAACCTCGACGAACAAAATGCCACGGCGCTGTACGAGTTGATGCTGGAGTTGAATCACGAAATCGGTACCGGAATCGTGTTGGTGACGCACGACCGGAATCTTGCGCTACGGCTGGATCGCGTGCTGGAGTTGACTGGCGGTACCTTGCATCCGTTCCCGCGCGACGGCTGAAGCCGGAATGCGCGCGCGCAGGGAACGCGACGTGATCCAAATCGGACCGGGGACCCTGCCCGTTGCACTGGCGATCCTCGCCGGCGCGTTGTTGGTGCAAGCGCTGCCTGTGCTGCCACCGCGCTGGCTCGATGCAGTGCTGGGGTGCATCGCGCTCGGCGGCTTGGGGGCCGGACTGCGCCGGCACCTGCACGGTTGGCTGTGGTGCCTGCCGATCCTGCTGGCCGCCTTTGCCTGGACGGCGTGGCGCGCTGATCTTGCGATGGCGGCCCGCCTGCCGCATGCGCTGGAGAAGCAGGACATCCTCGTCACCGGCACCGTCACCGGCTTGCCGGAGGTGCGGGAAGGCTCGACGCATTTCGACTTCGACATCGCAGGTGCGCGATTCGAGGGTCGTGCGCTGCCCGTGCACGGTCGCGTGCGGTTGTCGTGGTACGCGTCCCGCGGCGCGATCCAGCCGGCGATACCGGCATGCTCGACATGGCAGGTCCGGGCGCGGATGAAGCGCCCGCACGGGTTGGTCAACCCGGGCGGGATGGATTTCGAGAGGTCGGCCTTGCAGAAGGGCATCATCGCGACCGGTTACGTGCGCGATGACACCGCCGACGCGATGTTGCACGAAGGCGCATGCGTGGACGGCATACGCGCAGCGGTTGCGGGTGCCATCCGAGCTTCACTGCCGGATGACCCGCATGCCGCGCGGCTGCTCCAGGCCCTGAGCGTGGGTGACGAACGCGCGCTGGACGAACACGATTGGCAGGTGGTGCGTGCCACCGGCATCAGCCACCTCATTGCGATCTCGGGTTTCCATGTCGGTCTCGCCGCGGTGTTCGGCGCGTTGCTGGTGCGCTGGGCATGGTGGTTGTTTCCAGCGTTGGGCCTGCGCCTTGCGCGTCCGCTGGCCGAAGCCGCGGTCGCGTTTCCCGCTGCACTGGCATACGGTGCACTGGCCGGGTTCGGCCTGCCGACCACCCGCACGCTGCTGATGATCGCGGTCGTTGCCGGCTGGCGGCTGCTGCGGCGCGGCGGTGGCTTCGCCGAGGGCTTCGGCCTGGCGCTGGCGGCGATCCTGATCGTCGATCCCTTGTCGCTACTGTCCGCGGGATTTTGGTTGTCGTTCGCGGGCGTCGCGCTGCTGGCATGGACACTGGCGCGCGATTCGGGCTGGCGTGGGCACTTGAAGGAAATTGGCCTGGCTCCGTTCCTGATGACGCTGGCGCTGCTGCCGCTGACGGTGTGGTTCTTCGGGCAGGCCTCGCTGGTTGCTCCGCTCGCGAACCTTGTCGCGGTGCCACTCGTCAGTTTCGTGATCGTGCCGCTCGACCTTGCGGCATGCGTCCTGTTGTTTGTCTGGCCATGGGCGGGGCACCTGCTGCTGCATGGCTGCGCGCAGCTGATTGATGCGTTGTGGTGGATGCTGCTTCACCTCGCGGCCTGGCCGGCGGCCATGCAATACCTGCCGGCGACGTCGCTGGCGGTGTTTGTGCTGGCGTGCATGGGGGCGGTCTGGCTGCTCGCGCCGCGCGGAATCCCGGCCCGCGCGCTGGGCATATTGCTGCTGATACCGTTGTGCTGGCCGCGCAGTCGACTTCCTGCCGCTGGCGCCTTTCGCACGACCGTGATCGACGTGGGGCAGGGCTTGTCGGTATTGGTGCGTACGCGCAACCATGCGCTGTTGTTCGACACCGGCGCCCGCTACCCGTCGGGGTTCGACCTGGGCCAGGTCGCGGTGGTTCCGACCCTGCATGCGCTGGGCGTGACGCACCTGGACAAGTTGATCATCAGCCACGGCGACAACGACCATTCGGGTGGCGCCGTGTCCGTGCTTGCGGCCTACCCCGGCACACCGACGTGGGGCGGCGAACCCGCGCGCGGCCCGGTGCCGATGGACCAGTGTCATGGCGGGCAGCAATGGCGATGGGACGGTGTGGCTTTTCGCATGCTGCGTCCGCCGGCGCCGGTGACCGTCAAGGGCAATGACGCCGGTTGCGTGCTGCTGGTCGTTGGCCATGGCGGACGACTGTTGCTGCCTGCGGATACCTCATCGAAGGTCGAACCCGATATCGCGCATGCGGTTCCGCCCGGTCCGCCGCTGGTGCTGGTGGTACCGCATCATGGCAGCAAGACGTCATCCAGCCGCACTTACCTCGAGGCTTTGCAGCCACGCCTTGCCATCGTTTCGACAGGGTACTTGAACGGTTACCACCACCCGGCGTCCACGGTGGTGGCGCGCTACGCCGCGCTCGGCATCCCGTTGCTGAACACGCCGAACACCGGTGCCGTGCGGATCGCCTTTCCGGCGAGCAGCGCGCCGCGGGTCCTGTCCAGGGAACGCCGCCGGCAAGCCCATTACTGGCGGGAGCCGGCGCGGAACGGATCGACTGCGTCACGCTGATGAATGCGGGCACGCTGGTATCATGCGACGCAAATCCACCTTCCGGCGGGGCTCCAAGTGTTCGAAATCCTGAAGGCGGGCGGCTGGGGCATGCTGCCGATCCTTGCGTGTTCGGCGATCGCACTCGCGATCGTGCTGGAGCGTTTCTGGACCCTGCGCCGCAGCGCCGTGTTGCCACCGGGGCTCGGCGAGCAGGTGCGCAGCTGGGCGCACTCGCAACAGTTGAACCCTACGCATATCCAGGCCCTGCGTGAAAACTCGCCGCTGGGCGAGCTGCTGGCCGCCGCGCTGGACGTGCGCAACCGCCCGCGCACGGAAATCAAGGAACGCATCGAGGACACCGGCCGCCATGTAGTACACACTCTGGAGCGCTACCTCACCACGCTCGGCACCATCGCCTTGATCGGCCCGCTGCTGGGATTGCTCGGCACCGTGTTCGGCCTGATCAGCATGTTCCTTGCGGTGATGGTGTCGGGCGTGGGTGACCCCATGAAGATGGCCGGCGGCATCGGCGAAGCGCTGGTGTGCACGGCATCCGGGCTGGTGGTCGCGATTCCCGCCTACGCGTTGCACCGCTATTTCCGTTCGCGCGTGCGCGGCTACGTGGTGCAAATGGAGAAGCAGGCGACCGCACTCCTGGATGAACTTTCGGCTGCGCGGCCGGCCCCCGCCGAAACGCGCGCCGCAGCCACGCAACCGACGACGCAGCGTCCTGCGCGCGCGGTATTCTGACGTTGTGCCCGTCGACCCTATGCCACGTGGCCGCGCCGTCAGCTGTTTGCTCGCAGGGCAGGGAAGAGTGAGGAAGATGTATGTCGATACACAGACGAGCGATGACACAGCCATGCGGTCAAACAACCCCGGCCCGAAGGATTGCGCCGCAGCGGGCGGGATACTGCGGTGCGCGCCTTGGCCATGGCGCCACCATGGTGCTGCGGCGCACGCCTTGTCTGATAGCCGCTGCGGAAGCAACGCGGTTTACCTGGCATAGGGTCAACAGGCCCTGAGATGCGCATCGGCAACGAACACGCCGACGAATTCGAAATCAACGTGGTCAGCCTGATCGACGTGTTGCTGACCCTGTTGATGTTCTTCGTCCTGACCACCACCTTCGTGCAACAGGGCCACATGAAGGTGTCTCTGCCGCAGGCGTCCGACAAGGCCAGCGCTCCGGCCAGCGGTACCCTGGTGATCGTGATCGATCGTGCAGGTCATTACTTTGTCTCGAACAACCGGGTGCTGGGTGACGATGAGGTTACCCTCAAGCGTGCGATCGAGGCCGTGGCCGGCGCCAACCGCGATCGCCCCGTGTTGCTGCGCGCCGATGCCATGACCCCGCATCAGGCCGTGGTCACCGCGATGGATGCGCTGGGCCAGCTCGGCTTCTCGCACTTGGCCATCGCCACGAGCCCAGGCCCAGGCGCAGCGCGCCAACCGGTTTCCTCATGAACGACGCGTCAACGCACCAATCGGATGCCGTGATCTATCGGCGGCTGCTGGAGCTGTTGAGTTCCTTCCGCACCGTTGTCATCGTGACCATCCTGGCGATGGTCGCGGACGCAGCGTGCATGACCCTGTTCGCCCGCGAGGTCAAGCCGCTGATCGACAAACTGTTCGTCGACCGCGACCCGACCGTGATCTTCTGGATGCCGATCATCATCGTCGGCATCTTCTTCGTGCGCAGCATCGCGGTGTACATCGAGAGCTACGGGAGCGCGTACGTCGGGCGCGGCGTGGTGCAGGACATGCGCCGTCGGATCTTCGACAAGTACCTGCGGATGCCGGCGGCGTTCTTCGACCGCGAATCGTCGGGCCAGCAGATTTCGCGGATCACCTACACAAGCGAACAGGTCGCCCAGGCGACCACCGATTCGGCACGGATCGCGATCGTCGACGGCCTCACCGTGGTCGGCCTGGTTGGCCTGATGGTGTGGACGAGCTGGATCCTGACCTTGGCGCTGCTGGTGATGTTGCCCCTGGTCGGAATCCTCGTCACCTACGTCAGCCGGCGCTACCGCCGCATCAACGTGACCATCCAGGATATCGTCGGCCGCGTGACCGCTGTGGTCGAGGAAGTGGTGGGTGCGCACCGCGAGGTCAAGGTGTTCGGCGGCCAGGAGTACGAATCGAAGCGTTTCGATGAGGTCACCGATCGCGCCCGCAAGTTGAACGTCAAGGTGGCCGCGACCAACGGTCTGTCGACCGCGTTCGTGCAGCTCGCCGCGGCCATCGCGCTGGCGCTGATCGTATGGATCGCGACCCGCCCGTTCATGATGGGGCACGGCCTCACCGCGGGTTCCTTCATGCGTGTGTTCATGTGCATGGCCGGAATCCTGCCGTCCCTGAAGCGCCTGACCACCGTGCAGTCGAACATCCAACGCGGGCTTGCGGCCGCGGCGGAGTTGTTCGGGATCCTGGACGCGCCGATGGAAAGGGACACTGGGCAGGTCGATCTCGAACGCTGCCGCGGCGACGTCGAGTTCCGCGACGTGCACCTGACGTACCCGGGTTCCGAGACGGCCGCGCTGCGCGGGGTGTCGCTCGATTGCCCGCACGGCACGATCACGGCACTGGTCGGCCGCTCCGGCAGCGGCAAGAGCACCATGGCGAGCCTGATCCCGCGCTTCTACGAGCCCACCTCCGGCATGCTGTTGTTGGACGGAAGACCCCTCGGCGATTACACCTTGCGCAGCCTGCGCGCGCAGATCGCATGGGTCGGGCAGGACGTGGTGTTGTTCGACGACACCGTCGCGAAAAACATCGCTTACGGTGCATTGGAGAAAGCGAGCGAATCGGACATCATCGCCGCGGCTGAGGCCGCCAACGCGATGGAGTTCATCCGGGATCTGCCGAGTGGAATCCACAGCCGGGTGGGCGAGGGCGGCACACTGTTGTCGGGTGGTCAGCGCC
>JBOHYV010000064.1:0-9475 GCA_050738135.1 Rhodanobacteraceae bacterium
GTTGGCGCTGGCGTGATCCGCATAGATACCCAGATTGACCGTGTAGATCGTCCGGGCCGCCGCCCCTGCGCCACCCGGGACCGGCCCCGTCTGGGCCGATGCTGCCGGCGGCGCCGAGCCGGCGGGGGATGCGGCAACGTTGCCCGCAGACGCGTCCGGTTCCTGCAGCGGCTTCGGCACGCTGGCAGCCGGCGCTGCAGCCGGGGCCGGCGTCATCACCGTGGCCTCCGCGCCATTCGGCGACGCGGGGGCATGCTCGCGTGCCAACTTGTTCTCCAGGTCGAGCGTGGCGACATGGTCGGGATCGTTGATGGTCGCCTGGGTGCTGGCACCGGCACTCGCGCCGTCCGGACCAACCTCGAGAATACGCGTTTGCATCTCGCTGCCGGGCTGGGGCGGAATCTTCACGCTGACGGATTGTGCGCCGGAATCCGAATGGCCGGGCAGCAGCATGGGTACGAAGATGACCGCCAGCGCGATCAGCACCACGGCTCCGATCAGACGTTTTTTCAAACCTGAATCCATAAGTATGGCACCTGGAACGACCAAGGTCGGCGTTGAGCCGCGAGCCGCAGGCGCGTCAGCTCGAACGCGGTCAAGCGGGTGTGCGGAATTATACGCGGCCGACCGCCCGCAACACCTGTGCAACCACGTGGAAGCTGCCGAACGCAAGAACCCTGTCGGCGGCTGCGGCATCCGCCAGCGCGGCAGCCAATGCGGCACGAATGTCGGAATATCCGGCGCAAACCGCCTCGGGCAATTTCGCAAGTACGCGCTCCACCAGCCGCCCGGTAGTTTCGCCGCGCGGCGATTCGTCCTTCAGTCCGGCGAGGTACCAATGGTCGATGCGTGCGCCCAGCGCGGCCACCACCCCTTCGATGTCCTTGTCCGCCAGGGCGCCGAACACCGCTCGCACCGAGCCGGCAACCGGATGGTGGTCAAGCCAGCGCGCCAGCTCACGCGCGGCCTGTGGGTTGTGGCCGACATCGGCCACGAGATCAGGATGGCTGGACAAGTGCTGCAGGCGTCCCGCGAGCAATCGTCTGCCCGTGGCGCCAGCGCGCGGTTTTTCCAGTGCGCGCGCATCCCAACGCACGCGTTTGCCCAGCGCGTGCAATGCAGCCACCGCGGACGCCGCGTTGCGAAACTGGAATGCCCCCTCCAACGCCAACTCGCCGCGCACCACGATTTCCGGTGAATGATCGGCGGGTGCGATGTAGCGCGGCTGCGCGGGATCGCGGTGCCACCACGACAGCATGCCGACCTCGGGAGACCAGCCGAAATCGCGGCCCAGAATTTCAACGCGTGCACCAATCGCCTGTGCATGGTCCAGAAGCGAGCGCGGCGGGTTGGTTTCGCCGATGATCGCCGGTGTGCCACCGCGGAAGATCCCGGCCTTCTCGCGCCCGATGGTTTCGCGGTCGCGCCCCAGCCATTCCATGTGGTCGAGATCGACGGTCACCACCACCGCGCAGTCGGCATCCACGATGTTCACGGCATCCAGTCGTCCGCCAAGACCGACCTCCAGCAGTGCGACATCCAGTCCGCCGCGCGCGAAAATGTCGAACGCCGCCAGCGTGCCGAACTCGAAATAGGTAAGCGTCGCGTCACCACGTGCGGCTTCGATCCGCTCGAAGGCATCGACCAGCGCAGCATCATCGGCGTCCGAGCCATCCACGCGCACGCGCTCGTTGTAACCCAGGATGTGCGGCGAGGTGTAGGCGCCGACCCGCATCCCGCCTGCGCGCAGCATGGCCTCGAGGAATGCGACGGTCGAGCCCTTGCCGTTGGTGCCGCCCACCGTGATCACCGTTGGCGCTGGCCTCGCCGCACCCATGCGTCGCCACACCTCGCGCACGCGATCCAGACCGAGATCGATGCCGCGCGGATGGATTTGCTGCTGGTACGCCAGCCATTCGTCCAGTGTCTTCATGGGAGGCAATCCACCAAAAAATGAAAATCGGCATCCCTGCCTTTTTCCGCCCGCCTCCCGCGCGGGCGTGTGACTTTCTCTTGCGTGGCCAAGAGAAAGTCACCACCCGCGCGTCGGAAAGGCGCGGGAACGCTGAAGGCGGCCCGAAGGGCGGAGGGCAGGATGCCCGGAGTAAAGAGAAGGCCACCCCGCGGACGCGCCCTTCGCCCATCTTGTGCTGCGGGTCGGCTCGCGGACCCCAGGATGCGCCGACGGTCCATCATTGGACCTACGGCGAATTGGCCCACTTCCTGTGCGCCACCCTGCGGGCATTTCCGTTGTCCGTTCGCCGTGTTCGAGGGGCGCCGTTCTGCGCACTTCCTGGGCGCGTGGTGGAACGAAGCAGCCCATCTGGCCTTGCTTCAAACGAGGCCATGGATGGCCGGCCATCCGATCCATCAACGCGCCGTTGCATGACGCCGAGAAGCGCAGCCGATCGCGCGAGCAAGGCGCGCATGTCCGAGCACATGGACGTGCGAGTTCGCGCCGGCGCGTGATCGGCGAGCATCGCAGGGAAGTTTCGGCAACACGACGTTGCCGAAACCGCCATGCCAGGCGCAACGGTTTTTGGGTACTTTTCGCCGAAACAAAAAGTACCCCGCTCGCCGCCGAGGCGAGCGGAACCCAGTACGGGCGTTGTGTGCCAACGATCAGAAAATGGATCCCGGCTTTCGCCGGGACGACGAACAAAAGCAGGTGCGCGTTCTGTCCGCAGACAATGGGGCAAAAGCCGGAGTCCGAGTCGCGCCTGCTGCGCGGCCTTGTCCGGAATGACGACATCGAGAAATGTCGGTCTGCGCTGAGACGACAAGGACGTACCTGCGCCACGAGGTGGCGCGAACCACCCAAGTCACGCCACCTTGTCGTGATGCGTCAGGATCGCGACGAGCGCGGCGATGCGGTCGCGCAATTCGCGGCGGTCGCAGATCATGTCGATCGCACCGTGTTCGAGCAGGAATTCGGCGCGCTGGAACCCTTCCGGCAGCGTTTCGCGCACGGTCTGTTCGATCACGCGCGGGCCCGCGAAACCGATCAGCGCCTTGGGCTCGGCGAGCTGGATGTCGCCCAGCATCGCCAGGCTCGCGGACACGCCGCCGGTGGTCGGGTGGGTCAGTACCACGATGTACGGCAGCCCCGCGCCGCGCAGACGCGCCAGCGCGGCCGAAGTCTTGGCCATCTGCAACAGTGACTGCAACCCTTCCTGCATGCGTGCGCCGCCGGTCGCGGTAAAACACACGAACGGCGTTTTGTCGCGCAGCGCGGTTTCGGCGGCGCGGGTGAACTTTTCGCCGACCACCGAACCCATCGAACCGCCCATGTAGCCGAACTCGAACGCGCAGGCGACGATGCGCTTGCCTTTCAGGCTGCCTTCGACGGCAACCAGGGCATCCTTCTCGCCGGTGGCATTCTGTGCCGCAACGATTCGGTCGCGGTATTTCCTGGAGTCCCTGAATTTCAGCGCGTCGACCGGCGCCAGGCTCGCGTCAAGCTCGTCGCCGCCCTCGTCGAGGAACGCCGCCAGCCGCGCGCGCGCGCCGATCGGGTGATGATGTCCGCACTTGGGACACACCATCAAGTTGCGTTCCAGTTCGGGGCGGTACAGCCCGATCCCGCACCCGGCGCACTTTTCCCAAACGCCCTCGGGCACCTTGCCGCGGCCGGGCGCGCCTTCCGTGCGGATTTTCGGCGTAGTCAGCTTCTGCAACCAGGACACGAAGGATTCCTGCCTTGGATTTCAGCGGCAAAGGATACACCCGCCGTCTCAGCGCCCATCAAGCGCCAGACGAATGGGCGCAAGAAAGCCCTGTGCACGCTGGTACGCGTCTTCAGCGGTCACCGCGGAAGCAAGCGTGCCGACCAGCGCCGAGCCGATCACCACCGCGTCGGCGAACGCGGCCACGGCCTTGGCGCTGGCCGCGTCCTTGATTCCGAATCCGACTGCCACCGGAACCCGCGCGCGCGCACGGATGTCGCCCACCCGATTGGCGATGTCCGAAGCCGACAATTTCGACGCGCCGGTAATGCCGGCGAACGACACGTAATAGAGATAACCTTCGGCCGCATCGATGGCACGTACGAGCCGTGCATCCGACGTGGTCGGCGCGGTCAGCAGGATGCGCTGCAAACCCACGGCGCGTAACGGTTGCAAGGTCGCGTCTTCCTCGATCGGGCAATCGACAATGAGGACGCCGTCGACGCCAGCATCGATCGCCTCGCGCGCAAAGCGTTCGATGCCGTGGATGGCCAATGGGTTCAGGTAACCCATCAACACGATCGGCGTGGCCGCGTCGCGTTCCCGGAATTGCGCAACCCACTTCAGGACGTCCGCGACACCGACATGCTTGCGCAACGCGCGCTCATTCGCGTGCTGGATCACCGGACCGTCCGCCATCGGATCGGAAAATGGCATGCCCAGCTCGATGAGGTCGGCCCCGGCACCCGTCAAGGCGTGCATCACGGCAACCGTCGCCTCCGGGAACGGATCACCGGCCGTAATGAAGGGAATCAGCGCAGTGCGTTGTTTCGCTCGCAACTCGTCGAATCGCGCACCGATACGATTCGTGGGTCCCGAGTCCCGAGTCCCGAGTCCCGTGCTCATAACTCGAACCCCTCCCGCTTGGCGACGGTATGCACATCCTTGTCGCCGCGCCCGGACAGGTTGCACAGTATCAATTTGTCTTTCGGAAGTTCGCGCGCCAGTTCGATCGCCTGCGCGACCGCATGGCTGGATTCCAGCGCAGGCAGGATGCCTTCGGTCTCGCACAGCAGGTGGAACGCGGACAATGCCTGGTCGTCGGTCACGCCCACGTATTCTGCACGTCCGGTGTCTTTCAGGAACGCGTGCTCGGGACCGACACCGGGGTAGTCGAGCCCCGCAGAAATCGAATGTGTTGCGGTGATCTGGCCGTCGTCGTCGCACAGCACATAGGTGCGGTTGCCGTGCAGCACTCCGGGGCGGCCGGCGCCGAGCGATGCCGCATGCTTGCCGGTCGCGAGCCCGAAGCCCGCAGCCTCGGCGCCCACGATACGCACGTCCCTGTCGTTCAGGAACGCGTGGAACAGGCCGATCGCGTTGGAGCCGCCGCCCACGCACGCGATCAGCACATCCGGCAACCGGCCAAATTGTTCCAGCACCTGTACACGCGCCTCGCGCCCGACCACCGCGTTGAAGTCGCGAACCATCATCGGATACGGGTGCGGGCCGGCCACGGTGCCGATGATGTAGAAGGTATCCGCAACGTTGCTGACCCAGTCCCGCAAGGCCTCGTTCAGCGCATCCTTGAGGGTCCGCGAACCGGACATCACCGGCACCACTTTTGCGCCCAGCAGTTTCATCCGGTACACATTGATCTTCTGGCGCTCGATGTCCACTGCGCCCATGTACACGACGCACTGCATGCCGAAGCGCGCACACACGGTGGCGGTGGCGACTCCGTGCTGGCCCGCGCCGGTCTCCGCGATGATGCGTCGCTTGCCCATCGCGCGCGCGACCAGCGCTTGGCCGACGGTGTTGTTGATCTTGTGCGCGCCGGTGTGATTCAAATCTTCGCGTTTGAACAGAATCTGCGCGCCGCCGATTTGTCGCGACAGACGCTTGGCGTGATAGATCGGCGATGGTCGGCCAACGTAATGCTTGAGGTCGTCAGCGAATTCCTTCTGGAATTCAGGGTCGCCGCGAAGGCGCGTGTACGCCGCCGTCAACTCCTCCAGCGGCGCAACCAGAGTTTCCGCGACAAAGGTGCCGCCATAGGGCCCGAAACGACCGTGCGCATCGGGGTAGGCTCGATAGTCATCGATCATGATCGTGTGATTGTCTGCATGCGCCACCATCACCCTAGCGCAGCAAGACCCCGTCAAAAAGCGATAAGATGGCCGCAACACGTCAGGAAAACTCACATATCCATGGCCCGGGACCTGCCTTCGCTGAATGCGCTACGCGCCTTTGAAGCGGCAGCACGCCTGGAAAGCGTGACCCGCGCAGCGTCCGAACTGCACGTGACCCACGGCGCGATCAGCCGGCAAGTGCGTGCACTGGAGGCCGATCTCGGCGCCACCCTTTTCACCCGTGCGGGTCGCGGGCTGGCGCTCACCGCAGCAGGTCGGCGCCTGCGCGACGAAACGGCCGCGGCGTTCGACCACCTGCGCCGCTGCTGCGCCGAACTGCGTCACGGGTCTGCCAAGGCACCGTTCGTACTCGGCTGCGCCGGCAGCGTGCTCGCACGCTGGGTGATTCCCCGACTGGAACGTCTGCACAATGATTTGCCGGCACTGAAGCTGAACCTGTCGGTCAGCGAAACGATGCCGTCAGCCGGCATGCCGGGGCTGGATGCCGCCCTGCTGCTGGCCGAACCGCCATGGCCGAGGGCGTGGCAGGTGCTGACGTTGGCATCCGAACGCATAGGTCCCGTGTTGAGTCCCCGTCATCCGCGTTGCGCGGCGCTGCTCGCGGCGAAGCCGTCCGCACTTGCCGGCGAACCGTTGCTGCACACGTCTTCGCGTCCACAAGCCTGGCCGGCGTGGGCGCGAGCGCAACGCATCGCGGTAGGCAGACTGCATTACGGGCAAGCTTTTGAACATTTGTACTACATGCTGGAAGCCGCCGTATCCGGCCTCGGCGTCGCCGTCGCGCCGCACCCGCTGGTCGCCGACGACGTCCGGGCCGGCCGGTTGATCGCGCCGTGGGGCTTTCGCGCCACGCCTGCGAGCTGGGCGCTGTGTGCGCCAAGGTCATCCGGCGACCCACGTTTCACCGAACTGGCGGCATGGCTGCGACGGGAACTGTCGCGAGCGTGATCCTCGCCGGGGCTACAAACTCCGCACAAGGAAAATCACCCGATGGAAACCGTGTTGCCGTTGATCACCGGTCTCATCTGGCTGTACGTCGTCGCACGTTCCGTACGTACGCTGCCGACGGGCAAGTCCATCCGCATCGCGCTGGCTGTCGCGCTGCTGCTGGTCGCCGAATACCACACGGTGACCAGCCACTTCTTCTGCTCACCGGCATCCACCGAGTTGCCGCGCGACGCGCTGATCGGCCTGTCCTGGGCGTTCGGCGCGTTCCTGCTGCTGGCGATGCTGCTGGTCCTGCGCGACGTGCTGGGCGGGCTGGCATGGTTGTTCGGGCGCCGCGTCGGCAGGGCCGTGCTCCCCAGTGCGAAGCTGTCGGTATCGATCGGCGTGCTGGCGGCGTTGCTCGCGGCCTGGGGCGTGTGGCAGGCCGTCAAGGTGCCCGGGGTGAAGACGGTCACCATTGCCGTGCATGGATTGCCCGCGGCGTTCGACGGCTACCGCATCGCACAGCTGTCCGATTTGCACGCCAGCCGCCTGATGTCGGTGCCCTGGATTGCCGCGGTCGTCGCCAAAACCGACGCGCTGCACCCGGACCTGATCGCGATCACCGGTGATTTGCAGGATGGTACGCCCGCGGCACGCGCCGCCGATGTGCGTCCGTTGCATGCTTTGCGTGCGCGCGACGGCGTGCTGGCCGTTCCCGGCAACCACGAATACTACGTCGATTACCGCGGCTGGATGGTGGCATTCCGCAGGCTCGGCCTGCACATGCTGGAAAACGCGCACGTGCTGATCCAGCGCGATGGCCAAGTGCTCGCCATCGCAGGCATCACCGATCCTGCAGCCGCCCGCTTCAACCTGCCACAACCGGATCTGCAAACCGCCATGCGCGGCATCCCGCGCGACGTGCCGGTGATCCTGCTGAGCCATCGCCCCGGCAACGCGGTCGCGAGCGCACGCGCGGGCGTCGCACTGGAGCTGGCCGGCCATACCCACGGCGGACAGATCCGTGGGCCTGACCTTCTCACCAAGTGGGCCAACCACGGGTTCCTCTCGGGCCTGTACCGGGTGGACTCGATGGCGCTGTACGTCAGCAACGGCACCGGCTTGTGGAACAGCTTTGCGATCCGGCTCGGGCGTCCATCCGAAATCACGCAGATCGTCTTGCGCGCCGCGAAGCGTTGATTGGTCGCCGCTTCGACTGCCTTTACAGGCTTGCTTTCGCATCGGCCGCTTGCAAGGCCGCGAAGAACGCGCGCAGTTTGTCGGCGTCCTTGACGCCGGGGGCCGACTCGACGCCGCTGGCCAGATCCACGGCCCACGGCCGCACCGTGCGGATCGCCCGCGCAACATTGCCGGTGTTCAACCCGCCGGCAAGAATGACGGGGCGACCGAGGTCGCGTGGAACCCGCGTCCAGTCGAAGGCATTGCCCTGCCCGCCCTGCTGCCCCGGCGGATGACCATCCAGCACGAAACCGACTGCATGCGCGTGCCCGGCCGCGATTACACGCACGTCGAGATCGCCCGCCATGCCGACGGCCTTCAGATAGCGCACCCCGAATGATTCGCAGAACGCAGGTTCCTCGCTGCCGTGGAACTGGACGAGATCGGGCTGGACGGCGTCGATGATCTCGCGCACGCGCGCGCCGGCAAGGCCGTGGCTCAATACCACTGCATCGACGAATGCCGGCAGCGCACGGCGGATTGCGCGCGCCTTTTCGATCGTCACGCAGCGCGGGCTGGTCTCCGTCATCACCAGGCCGACCGCGTCCGCGCCCAATTCGCACGCGAGCAGTGCGTCTTCGACGCGGGTGATGCCGCAGATTTTTACGCGGGTACGGGACATGGACCTCCCGGTCGGCCCGCTTCCGGCAGGTTCATGTCGCCATCCCCTGGGTCATTTGCGTTGGCTGGTGTCATTTGCGGACGGTTGCTGCCGTGACTTCGGCCGGCAGCCCCCATTGTGCCGGATAGCGCGGCCCGATGAAGGTCAGGCCTTGCGGCGCCGCGGTGACCCCCGCCACGTCGCGGTTGCGCGCCGCGAGAAGTTCCGCGATCCACGGGACCGGCCGTTCACCTCGACCGACCTCCAGCAACGAGCCGACAATGTTGCGCACCATGTGGTGCAGGAAAGCATTGGCCTCGATCTCGATGATCACGCGCTCATCCTGGCGTCGCACACCTATTTCGGAGACATCGCGGCGCGCGTGCGCGGCCTGGCACGACGCCGCGCGGAACGCCGAGAAATCCCGCTCGCCGAGAAGAGCCTGTGCTGCCGAATGCATCGCGCCGGCATCCAGCGGCACGCGTTCCCACGCGACGAAGCGGGCGTCCAGCGCGGGTCGCACGGGTCGGTTCAGGATCGTGTAGCGATAGCGCCGGGTCCGCGCGGAGAAGCGCGCGCTGAAATCGCCCGGTACGGACTGCGCCCACAACACCGCAATTGCGCTCGGCAAGCGGGTGGTGGCGCCCAGCACCCAGCCGCGCGGACTCCGCGTGGCGTGCGCATCGAAATGTACCACCTGACAGCGCGCGTGCACGCCTGCATCGGTGCGCCCGGCGCAGGTCACTTCAACCGGATGATCAGCGACGAACGACAACGCCGACTCGACTTCGGCCTGCAAGCTCGGCCTGTGACTCAGCCGCTGCCAGCCGAAAAAATCGGTGCCGTCGTACTCGATGCCCAGCGCGATGCGCATCGCGCCGAATCAG